>PLZL01000381.1 GCA_003152145.1 Limisphaerales bacterium | reverse complement strand
AACCGCTCCTCCGCCTGCTTGTTCGTCAAATTATTTTTCGCACGCAGCACGGCCATACCGACGACCGACGGATGCGAGTTAATGAAATTGTCAACCGGCAGTCGCACCGATAGCTTTCCTTGCGACAGCATGACGCCCACCCAACAAATGGCGACCTTGAAGGCGGCGAATTGCGAAGTGGCCTTCGACAACTTGACGCGCCAGCTTTACGCGACGGACGCCTCGGTCTATCAAATCGAGCCGCTGGCCGTGGCTTTCCCCAAAAACGCGGGCGAGGCCAGCGCCATCATCCAGGCGGCGGCGCAGGCGGGCACGGCGGTGATTCCGCGTGGCGCGGGGACGGGGCTTTCCGGCGGCGCCATCGGCGACGGGTTGGTGGTGGATTTTGCCCGGCACAACCGGCAGATTGGCAAATTGAATTTGGAGAAGCGGACTGTCTGGGTCGGCGCGGGCGTGGTGCTGGACCAGTTGAATCAATTCCTGCATCCGCAGGGATTCCGTTTCGGGCCGGACGTGGCAACGAGTTCGCGCGCGACTCTGGGCGGGATGATTGCCAATGACTCGTCCGGCTCCCACACGCCGGTTTATGGCACGACAGCCCGGCACGTCAGCAAGCTGGACATTGTGCTGGCTGACGGACAGGTGGTGAAGGTGGCCCACGGCCTCGACACGCTGGCAAGGCAGCGCGAACTGGTGGAAAGCCTGACCGAGTTGAATTCCCTCCAAATCGCCGAACAATTTCCGCCGGGGCTTTTGAAGCGCTGGCCCGGTTATGCACTCGCAAAGGCCGCGCAGGAACCGGCCAACCTTCTTCACATCCTGGCCGGCAGCGAAGGCACGCTGGCGGCCATCGTTGCGGCGGAATTGAAGATTGTGCCGCTGCCGGAGGAACGCGGCGTGGGACTGCTGTTCTTTGCGTCCGTGGCCGAGGCGATGCAGGCGGCGAACGAACTGCTTGATCTGAATCCGGCGGCCGTCGAGCACATTGACCGTCCACTCTTCGAGCAGACGCGCGGGCAGCGGGAGTTTCAGGCGGCGCGCGATTTGCTGGAACTCGACGCCCGGCCATGCGAGGCGATTTTGATTGTAGAATTTTTTGAAGGCGCGCGCGGACAACTCGCGGCGCTGGGAAAACGCAAGCTGGGTTTGCGCAAACGCATTTTGCAGACGGACGTCGAGGCCAACCTCGTGTGGTCGCTGCGCAAGGCCGGGCTGTCGCTGCTGACCAGTTGCAAGGGCGACGCGAAGCCCGTGGCGTTCGTCGAGGACGCGGCGGTGCGGCCAAGGGATTTGCCGGCATACGTCGGCGAACTGCAAAAGCTGATGAGTCGGCTGGGATTGCAGGCTTCGTATTACGGGCACGCGGCGGCGGGGTTGCTGCACGTGCGGCCGGTGCTGGATTTGCACCGCGCGGAGGATTTAAAGAAGTATCGGGAGATTGCCGACGAGGTGGCGGCGCTGGTGGCGCAATTCAAGGGAACGCTGTCCGGCGAGCACGGCGTCGGCATGGCGCGCACCGAATATCTCAAGCAACAGGTCGGCGATGAAATGTATTCGCTCATGCGCCAAATCAAGAAGTGCTTTGACCCGAATAATTTGTTCAACCCGGGCAAAATCATTTCCGATGGCCGTTACAAAATTGACAAGCATCTGCGGATGGGCGCGGGCTATTCGTTGAAACTGCCGTTTGAACCGGCACTCGCCTTCGCGGCCAAGGACGGTTCGTTCACGGCCAATCTGGAACAATGCAACGGCTGCGGCGGCTGCCTCAAGCAAANNGCTGCACTGGAACTGCGCGGCGTCCACGACGACGCGCTACGTTCGGCGGAACTCGACGCGGCGCTGGGCAACTGTCTTTCCTGCAGGGCCTGCACGACGGAATGTCCGTCCAACGTAAACATGGCGCTGCTCAAGGCGGAACTGCTTCACGCCCGCATCCATCGCGACGGATTGAATCTGCGCGAGCGGCTGCTGAGTTCGGTGGACCGGCTGGGCCGGCTCGGTTGCGCGATGCCGCGAACGGCCAATGCGCTTCTCAATTTCCCGTCAGTCCGGCAAATGGCCCGGCGGTTTTTGGGTTTCACCACGCAGCGGCCGCTGCCGCAATTTGCGACGGAACGATTTGATCGCTGGTTTGACAAGCGCGCGCCATCCATCCGCCCGTGGCGCGGAAAGGTGATTCTCTGGGACGACACGTTCGTGCGCTATTACGAACCGCACATCGGCATGGCGGCCGTCAAGCTGCTGGAAACCGCCGGCTTTGAAGTCGTGTTGCCGGCGCAACGCCAATGCTGCGGGCGCCCGGCCTTCAGCCAGGGAAACCTCGACGAAGCCGCCCGGCTGGGCCGGCACAATATCGCGCTGTTCAACAGGAAGAACGACAACACGCCGATTATTTTCCTCGAAGCGTCATGCTACTCGATGTTCGCGGAGGATTACCGGGANNGCCAGGTCGCTGGTCAAGCCGGATGCCATGCGCCGGCTGCTCGAACGGTTGCCGGAGCGGACGGCGACGCTGCTCGACACGGGTTGCTGCGGCATGGCAGGCGCATTCGGGATGCTGGAATCGAAATACGAACTTTCAGTGAAGGTCGCCGAACCACTCATCCGCGCGGTCAGAAACCAGCCTTACGGAACGACCGTGGTGGCGTCGGGCGCAAGCTGCCGCCAGCAAATCCAGCATCTGGCGCCCGTCCGGCTGCGGCACATGGTGGAGGTGCTGGCCGAGGCGCTGGCTTGAACGCGCTCATCCGAAAAGATTTTTCAGCGCGCCGGGAAGTTCCGGGAATTGGAATTTGAATCCGGCTTCCAAAAATCGTTTTGGCGCAACCCGGCAACCGGTCAGCGCCAGCGACGGCTCGGTTCCCATCAACCGCGAGCCGAGTTTCACGGCCCATTCCGGCGCGGGCGGACTCCACGGACGATGCAGCACGCGCCGCAACTCGCGCATGAACTCACGGTTCGTCACGGGGTTTGGGCCGACGGCGTTGAACGTGCCAGCCAGTTCATCGCGCTCGATGGCTTCGATGAACATCCTGCTCAAATCTCCAACGTGAATCCAACTGATGAATTGTTTGCCGCCGCCGACGGTCCCGCCGAGAAACCATTGCGCGAGTCCGGCCAGAACCGGCAGTGCGCCGCTATCGCGCCCCAGCACAAATCCGATTCGCAACAACACCCGGCGCGTTTTTGGCGCTGGCACCGAATTGAAGGTGGCTTCCCACGGCTGGCAAATTCCAGCCAGTGTGTCGCTTCCTGACGGCGAATTTTCGTCGCACAAACGGTCCTTTGGGTCGCCATAAAATCCGATGGCGCCCGCCTGCACCCAGACGCCCGGCGGGCGCGTCACCCGGCCAATGGCAGCGGCGATGGCGAGAACCGCGTCCACGCGCGACTCCGTGAGTTCGCGCAGATTTTCCGGCGTGTAACGGCATTTGATGTTGCGTCCGGTGAGATTGAACACGGCATCTGCGCCATCCAGAAATCCAATCCATTCGCCGGAATTTTTCCCGTCCCAAAATATTTCCTTGATGCCGTCGTTGCGGGCGCGCGGCGAACGCGTGAGCACGACCACCTCGCAATTTCGCAAAAGCAATTCCTTGGCGAGCGCCCGGCCAAGAAAGCCGCTGCCACCGGCGAGCACGACGCGCTTTTTGTTCATGCCCCGCCCTCATCCAATTTCAACTTCGGCGCGTTCGCCCCTGTCAGCGGATTGATTTTTAAGTGCGTCCGCTCCAAATCGTCCAGCCATTTTCCGATCAAACCACCAATGATTTTCAAATCCAAATGCTCGTGCGTGGCCGGATATTTTTCCAGATTGGCCAGCGCGAGTTTGAGGAGCGCCGCCGCCGGTTGCGGCCGGTCCTTTTGCAGATGGACAAACGCGCCGGCCAGTTGAATCAGCCCCTTGTAAAACGCGCCGTTCGGCCCGTGCTTGTCCTTGAGCCAGATGTGT
This sequence comes from Limisphaerales bacterium, assembly GCA_003152145.1. The sequence continues at coordinate 4,388 of PLZL01000381.1, read as the reverse complement.
TCGAGCACGTCGTGCGCCTCGTAAAATTTCTGCCGGTTAAACAACTCGAAATAGCCGGCGTAATGCGGGTCAAGTTTCCCTTCGCGGAACTGTTCGACCATCGCGATGATGCGGGTGCGTTTGTGACTCACCGGTTCAGGATAAATTGAATTTTCAAAAAAACAAATAACTTGAAAACAAATCCACCCGGGTGCATTGTTTTTGCGAAAGGCAATTTTATGAAAAGAAAATTACTGACCGTTTTGTGCGGGTGCCTGATCAGTCTGGGCAGCATCAACGCCTGTCGCGCGGACGACCAGGAAGCGGTTGCTTCGATCTGCGACGTGACTCTCGTTCGACCGGGTTGCTTCGTCGCCACCTTGATTGGCTCGGCATTTTTCATCGTCGCCTTGCCGTTTGCCGCGGTGTCCGGAAGCGTGAAGAAAACTGCCGACACGCTTGTCGTTCAACCCGCGGAGGCGACTTTTACACGACCCGTCGGCGACTTTTCCAGCCTTTAAGAAATCATTTCGACGCGAAGCGTTTGCTTGAATTCGCGTTTACAGCGCGCTTCGCGTTGACAAGTCCCCTGCCCTGCGACACTCTGCGCGCATGGCAAAACCTGCTCTGGGACGCGGCCTCGGCGCATTGTTGGGCGGCAGTTCCGCAATCACAACGCCCACGCCGGCGTTCGCCGTTCAACCCGTCGCCGTGGCTGCCGCACCCGATTCGCGCGACCGCATCCAACACGTGCCGTTGGATAAAATCCGCCCCTGCCCGCTCCAGCCGCGCAAGGATTTCTCCGANNGAGGCGCTGCGCGAACTGGCCGATTCCATCCGCGAACAGGGCATCGTGCAGCCGCTCATCGTCCGCGAACGGGGCGGTTTTTTTGAATTGATTGCCGGTGAACGCCGCTGGCGCGCAGCGCAGCTCTTGAATCTGCCGGAGGTTCCCGTCATTACCCGCGAAGCAGACGACCGCGCGGTGCTGGAACTCGCGCTCATCGAAAATCTCCAGCGCGAAAATCTGAACGCCGTCGAGGAGGCGCATGGCTACGCGCAACTGGCGGAGCAATTCCAACTCACGCAGGAGGACATCGCGGCCAAGGTTGGCAAGAGCCGCACAGTGGTGGCCAATTCGCTGCGATTGCTCAAATTGCCGGCCATCGTTCAAAAATATCTGCGCGACGGACGCCTGACGGTCGGCCACGCGAAGGTGATTTTGGGATTGACCGACGAAAAGCAGCAGCAACTCGCCGCCGAGCGCGTCATCAAGGAAGGGTTGAACGTGCGGCAGACGGAAGGGCTGGTGTCCAAGTTGCAGACGCGCGGCGCGAAACGGCATGGTGTCAAGCTGGAAACGGTTGCCGCGCCAGCAGGCGACCCGCATGTCGCGGATTTGGAGGCGCGGCTGCGCGAAGTGTTCGCCACGAAGGTGCAGTTGCATTACGCGCGGGGCAAAGGCTCGGTGGAGATTTCATTCTTCAGCGAAGAGGAGTTGGAAAGAATTTTGCAGATCCTTGGCGTGACGAGTGGCGGGTGACGAGTGATGAGAAAATAATTCACGGTGTTTCAATAACATGGAAAACTTCGACCGCTTAGACTCATTCGGAATTTACAAACTGGCTCGCCAGCTCTTTGACGAGTTTTGGGAGGACTCTGAAGTCCTTGCCAAGGATTTTCGAGGACGTGAATTGGCCAAACAGCAGGTGCGCAGTCTTGATTCTGTTTGCGCGAACATTGAAGAAGGTTATGGACGCGGGTTTGGAAAGGAATTGCCGCAACACTTGAAAATTGCCCTTGATGAAGCCCGTGAAAGCCTCGGTCGTTATGAACGCTGCCGCCATTTATTGCCAGTGGAGGTAATTGAGCGGCGAACAGCCGCACTCGACCACATCATTGGCGGCTTGGCCAAAACCATCATTACCATCGAGAACCGCAGGAATCCGGCCAATAACGAGGCTTCTTCCCGTCTCTCGTCACCCGCCACCCGTCACTCTCCATGACTTTAGAGGTCATCAAATACGGCCATCCGGTTTTGCGGCAAAAGGGCGTGCGGATTGAAAAAATCACGCCGGAAATCAAACGGCTCATCGCCGACATGTTTGAAACCATGCACGAACGGCACGGCGTCGGCTTGGCGGCGCAGCAGGTCGGCAAGGCGATTCAGCTCACGGTGATTGACGTGCGCGAGATCAAGGAACGTCCCTCCACGCTCGAACTCAAGGGCAAACCCGCCGATGTGAACGAAATCATGCCGCTCGTGCTAATCAATCTGGAAATCAAACCGGTGGGCGAACCGGTCGCCGCTGGCGAAGGCTGCTTGAGCTTCCCGGAAATCTATGCGGAAGTTTCACGGCCCGGATTGGTGGACGTGAAGGCGCTGAACGAAAAATTGAAGCCGGTTGAATTCCGCTGCGGCGGTCTGCTGTCACGCGTCATCCAGCACGAGGCGGATCATTTGAACGGCATTTTGTTCATTGACCGGATGACCAAGAAGACGAAGGAGGAAATTCGCGACGAACTGGACAAATTGCATGCGGCAACCAAGGCGGAGTTGCAGAAGAAATAAGATTTGCCGCTTTTGTCGGGCGTGGATAAGGGTTCATTTTTTATCTAACTTTTTTTTACAAAATCGTTATGCGGGCGCAAAGTCTGTTTCATGAACAGTGTTAGACGGCAGGGCCCACAGCTAATCTAAAGGTTAGGCCACTATGAAACGTTCGTTTTTGTTGCATGTTCTCGTCGCAATTGCTGCATTCTTTGCGTGGGTTGCCGCAATCGTCACGCTGATAGTGAATCGTGCCAACTCATGGGCATTTGAACCTGTCCTGCTCAGTTCGTTTGCGACGTTGGTTCTAACGGTGCTGCTCTGTCGTGTTTTGACCAAGCGCAAGAGAGTTCCTTCTTACGGCACTCTTGTTGGCGTTCCTCTCACTTGTGCTTGTTTGGTCTGGATTGTTCCGATTTTCGTGGACGCATGGTGTTACCATGAGTGGTATCTTTTAACTCCGGGGTATTGGCAGCAGTCGAGAGCTGGTTTCGCTGGTTTATACGTTCCTATAGGGATTATCTGGGCGACTTCCATTTTGCCAGCAGCAGCCATCGTGTTTTATTTTCAAGGAAGGCGAAAGACAGATGCACCAGACGTGGCCTAATCTAGCTGCTATGCTGCAAGTTTTCTCTCCTTCCTTCCACTCTTTGTCTAGCGTCAGCGCGACAGGTGCGCGGCACAATTTATCAATAAACCTTGCGCAGGTTCGACGGCAGGATGTGGAGTTCGTCGCGGTATTTGGCAACGGTGCGGCGCGCGATGGTGATGCCCTTGGCAGCGAGCATGGCCACGACCTCCTGATCGGGCAGCGGCCGGGCCGTGTCCTCATTTTTGAAAATTTCGGCAATCATGTCCTTCACGCTGGCGTTGGAGACGTCGGCGCCGGCGGCGCTGTGCAGGCCGGCGGTGAAGAAAAATCTCATTTCAAATATGCCCTGCGGCGTCTGCATGTATTTGCCGGAAACGGCGCGGCTGACGGTGGTTTCGTGAACGCCGACGACCCCGGCGATTTGCGCCATGGTCATGGGTTTCAAATGGGCGAGGCCCTTGTCCATGAACTCGCGCTGGCGTTGCACGATTTCCCGGGCGATGTTCAAAATGGTCTGCTGCCGCTGGTGCAGGCTTTTGATGAGGAACTTTCCGGCGCGGATTTTCTCGCGGATGTAATTATTCACCTCGGGAGGATTCCCGCCCCGGGCCATGAGGTCCTTGTAGGTGTTGCTGATGCGCAAATGCGGAATCTGCTCGTCGTTGGTGGTCACGACGAAATCGTCGCCGCTTCTCTGCACGAAAACCTCGGGCAATACATACTGGTCGTTGTCCGGCAGGAACGCCCGGCCCGGACGCGGCTCCAGGCGCGCGATGCGGGCGAGCGCGGCCTGCACTTCGTCAATGGGCTGGCCGGTGCCGCGCGCGATTTCCGGGATGCGCCGCTTTCCCAGTTCGTTCATGAAGTCCCGGACGATGCGGTATTCGAGGGATTCCTGACGGCCGGCGCGTTCAAGCTGGAGCAGCAGGCATTCGCGCAAGTCGCCGGCGCCGACGCCGGGCGGGTCGAAAGTCTGGATGATTTTCAGGACTTCGGAAATTTTTTGCTCCGGCAGGCTGATGGAGGCAGAAAGTTCAGCGACGGTGGTTTTGAGATAACCGTAATCGTCAATGTTGCCCACGATGAGTTCGGCAATCCTGCGCTGTTCGTCCGTCAAATGCGTTTCGCGGACCTGCCCCATCAACGCTTCCGCCAGCGACGTTCCCGCCGTGAGCGAGTCGAACATGAACTGGCGCTTTTCCTCCTCCTCCGGGGACCGGCGGACGGAGACGTTCATCTGTGAAAAATGGTCGCGCCATTCCTGAT
>PLZL01000227.1 GCA_003152145.1 Limisphaerales bacterium | reverse complement strand
GGATGCCAGCCGATGGCGGTCGGGTAAAAAAGAATTTCCGCGCCCTGCATCGCCGTGAGCCGCGCGGCCTCGGGATACCACTGGTCCCAGCAGATCAGCACGCCGATTTTTCCGTAGCGCGTCTGCCACGTCTTGAAACCCAGATCGCCGGGCGTGAAATAAAATTTCTCGTAGAACAGCGGGTCGTCGGGAATGTGCATCTTCCGGTAGATGCCGAGCAGCGAGCCGTCGGCGTCAATCACGGCGGCGGTGTTGTGATAAACGCCGGACGCGCGCTTTTCAAACAGCGATGCGATAATGACGACTTTGTGTTTCTTCGCCAATTTGCAGAAGACGTCCGTGCTGGGGCCGGGAATTTTTTCAGCGAGCTTGAAATTCCCGAAGTCTTCGCTCTGGCAATAGTATTGCGAGCGGAAGAGTTCCTGCGTGCAGATGATTTGCGCGCCTTGCCGGGCGGCGCGTTCGGCCAGCGCGAGGGTTTTCTTCAAGTTCGCGCCGGAATTCGCGGAGCAGGCGCTTTGAATCAGCCCGATGTGGACGGCGTGGGCGGCGGCGCGTTTCATCGCTCAAGCATTGGTGTGAATGCGGATGGTGTGCTCCATCAAATCCGTGCCGCCGCGGACGGCGGGAGTGGTCGGGACGTTCTGGCCGAAAAGATCGCGGGTGAATTTGCCGAGCGTCTCGTTCGTCGGGCCGTAACCGCCGTGGTAGATGTAGTATTCGAGGTCATACAACAACTGGTCGGCGCTGGCGTAACGCTGGGCGGGGTCACGCACGAGACAGCGCTGGAGAATTTCATTGAGCGGGTCGTCAATGCGCGGATCGAGCTTGCGGAAATCGGGAATGTCCATGTTCAAAACCCGATGCCGCGATTCATCGGCGCTTCCCCCCTTGAAAACATTTCTGCCGAGCAGCAAATGCGCGAGCACCACGCCGGCGGAAAACAAATCGGAGCGCTTGTCGGTGACTTGGAAGTCCGCCTGTTCGGGGCTCATGAAATCGGCTTTTCCGGCGACGACTTCGCCTTCCTGGTCGGTCAGAAANNATGCGGCTGGTGATGAACACGGCCAGTTCCTTCGGCAACTGGCGTTTCTTGTCGGCCAACTGGTGCGCGAATTGCTCCAGGTTCACGCCGCGAATCAATTCCATGCAGATAAAACAAACACCCTTGGCCTCGCCGAGGTGATAGGTCTGGACGATGTTCGTGTGAATCAAATCGGCGACGAGCTTGGCCTCGCCGATGAAGTTTTCGATGAACATCTTCTGGCTGCCGAAGTTGGGGCGGATGACCTTGATGGCGACGCGCTTGACGAATTCGCGCGCGCCGTGCTGTTCCGCCTCATACACGATGCCCATGCCGCCCTCAAAAATTTTGCGGACGATCTCGTATCGAAAGTCGCTCTCGATGGTGAAAAGTGCCACGCGAGGATGGTCGGAAATTGCGCCGCGAAGTCAAGCCCGGCCCCGGGGCCGGAAAGGCCGCAAATTTTTTATGCTTTTTTGCTTGCACGATCCGGGGGAAATCCTTTAATTCGAGCCAAGTCACATGACTTTTGGAACAAAACAACAACACAACAACCAATAGGAAGGACACCGACATTATGGCTAAAGCACTATCGAAATCTCAACTCGTCGCCGCAATCGCAGAAAAAGCGCAGCTCTCCAAGAAGCAGGCCGGCGAAATCATCGAACACCTCGCCCAGCTCGCCTACAAGCACGCGAAGGACACCTTCACGCTGCCGGGCATCGGCAAACTCGTCCTCAAGGACCGCGCCGCCCGCATGGGCCGCAACCCGAAGACCGGCGAGGCCATCCAGATCAAGGCCAAGCGCGTCGTGAAATTCCGCGTCGCCAAAGCCGCGAAGGATGCAATCCTCGGCGCGAAGTAATTCGCCCCTTTGTCAAAGGCGCTTCGATTCGTCGAGGCGCCTTTTTTATTTGCCCAATCCTCCTCGTCGGCGTGCTCGTCCTCGTCCTCGAAACAAATCCGATTACGAGGAGGAGGAGGAAGACGAGGATGATTTATTTCCCGCGCCAATCGTTCCAATAATTCTCCAGCCGCTGGCAAATGACCGCCGGTGTTTCAGCGTAAAGGCGCGAACCCAGCTTCAACGCAGCGGCGCGCAATTGCTTCTGGCGCGACTCAATCAACAAATTCAACGCCTCCACTTCCCCGATCCGCCCGGCGCAATGCTCCGCCGCGAACTGCTGCAACAGGACGAGGTCATGGTCGTCGCCAAGCTGTTCGCCCAGCAATTCCAGCTCATCCGTCATCGCGCGCGTCTTCGCCGGCCAGGCCGGGTAAAGCAGGCAGAAATAATACCAGAGGTCTTTGACGTGCTTCCGCCATTCATGAAAATTCGCCGCCAGCGGTTGCCTGTGGGCGAGTTCAAAGGCTTCCCGGCCGCGCTGATAACTTTGCCGCAAACCCGGTTCAATCGCCGCCCAGCCAACCGCCTTGATCTTCAAATCGCCCACGCGCCGGCTCGTCTTCCTCAAAATCCGGCCAGCCACCGCAGCGGAATTCTTCTTCCGAAACCGGCGTGCTTCCCGCAGGCAATGCTTGCGCAATGCCTTTTCAATCCCGGCAAATTGCCGCGCCGAACGACCGGTCAGTTTCCCGAACGCCTTGAGCATCACCCGCGCGTCGCGCAGGGCGGTCAGGGAATCAGCGGCCTCGCGCAACGCCTTCGCGCCCTTGCGATAGACGCCACGCCCGATTTCCCCGCACACGAGCCGGAAAAGCGCGCGCAGCTTTTTGATTTCCTTGCGCACACCGTGGACAGCCCCCGGCCGGTCGCATTTGCGCAAACCGCCCAGCGCCGCGCCGATGCGCTCGCGGCATACCCGCTGAACACCTTTAGCGGGCGATTCCGTCTTTTTGAAATGAAACGGCATGGCGATGGGAAGTATAAATCTCAATTGGGAACTTATGCCAACCCAAATGTAGCACGCCTTTTTCATTTTTTTATCAGTGTTCATCCGTGTCCATCCGTGGTTAAAATAAATCCATGAAACCTCGCGTTCGTTTTGCCCCATCGCCCACCGGCTACCTCCACATCG
>PLZL01000113.1 GCA_003152145.1 Limisphaerales bacterium | reverse complement strand
AGGAGGCTGGTGAAATGTCCGTGGTTCTCGTCTGCAACCGTTGTCCGCAACGTGAAATCCTGCGGTCCGTTGAGTTCATGCGGACGGGTCTTTGCACACGGCCACCATTTTTCACCACTGGTTAAAACAATTCCCGCTCCACCGGCGCGGCGGCAATGAAGAGCTAAATAAATCCGCTACCGCTACAGGCTGACCCAGGCGACCGAACTCTGCCACCGTTGCACTCCGCCCAGGTTGCCGCTCCNNCATTCCGGCAGCCAAGTTTCGTCACACCGCAGAACTGAATGGTGCGACCAAAGCGGCGATGGATTACTGCACACGCAGTTAGAACTGGAGGCGAAGACGCGGAAGCAATCAATTCTTGAGCCGGAAATAGGTGGGATGGTTGGTGAGGGCCAGCGTGACAATGTTCTGGTTGAGGCTGACAACGGGAACATTGGTGATCGTGCTCCAGAACGCGGAGTTGCTCAGATTCGTGCTGGATTGCAGGACATAGGCGGGGTCGGTGCTCAACGGCCAGGAGAGGTTCACCATGGAACCGGCGCGGGTGAGGGCGAGGGACGGACGGTTGGTGGCCACGGAGACGAGGGTGATTTGTGTGCCCCATGAAGTGGACGAGACGGGAATTTCCTGAATGGTCCAGAACAGGTTGTCATCCGTCGGATCCACCGTCGTCGTGCTGTAATCGCCCCAGCGGTAGGGAGCGGAATCAAAGCTCAAGGTGAAATTACTCACGGCGCCCGTTTGAATCAGGAAGGATGCTCCCATCGTGACCGTGGAACCGTTAACGCTGCCCACCGCGCCATAGATGCCAATGTCGCCGGCGGGAGCCGTGGAGCCGGAGCGGTTGAAGGCCATGAGGAATTGCCCCTTGCTGTTGACGGCGATGGACGGATAGTAAAAATCGTAATTCGGGTCGCTAAAAATCCCTTCGCCGAGAATGACGTTGTTGGTTTCGTTCAAGACCAGCCAGTGGACCGCATCGCGGCTGCCTTGAAGAACAGTATTGGCCATAAAAATATAGCCGCCCGACTGGCGGACCATGGCGCTGAACCGGTCGTCGCCTGCGTCCAAGGTTGCGCGACCGGGCTGGGCGGCGGGAACCGGGCCGCCATCATAGGTGTTGGAAATCCGCACCGTGGCGGCCAGCGTCGCGCCCGCCGCGCCCGGATTGTTGATGGTGGTGCGGTCAAAGTAATTGAAGGCGACGTTGTCAATCGCAATGATCACCCCGTGGCCCGACCCGGTGGAGGGATTGCAGACCCCCTGCAACGCGAAACCATAAATCTGGTCGTCCAGGTTGTCAAAGCGGGTCATGCGGGCGAGCGTCGGCGTGCTGGCAATCAGATCCGATTTGGGAATCGAGAAGAATGAAACCCCGGCAAAAAAGCCAAAACTATCGAAGACGTTGGCACCGATGTAAACGCCGGTTGAATCCACTGCCAGCGTGTCGAAATCAAAGCCGCCTGAAATGGCGGCGAAATTCACCGCCTTCCAGGTGCCGCTTGGATTGGACGAATCCGAACGGGCCAGCAGAACCTTGTTGCCGGTGTTGTCCGCGGTGTCTTCGGACGCAAACCAGCGGCCGCTATCGGCATCGTAAATGATTCGCGTGTCGCTCAATCCCGCTGCGATCGTTGCTGCACTGATGCCCGCATTCAGCCAGAACTGTGAGTCCGAGATCATGGACTGCCGGACGCCGGCCTTGTTGTAAACCGCAAAGGCGCCGTTGATAAATTCCACAAACTGATTCGTGCCGGACGCCCCCATGGTATCCGGCGGCGTTCCGCCGCTCCCCAGACCATCCACATCGGTCAAATTCACACCCATAAAATTCTTGATGATGGTCTGGGCGGAAACCGGCAGGGCAGCCGCTGCCAATGGCAGCGCGACCAACATCACCAATAACCGGCGGGGTTTAAGCAAGACAAGACACCAATCCAACGCAGGTTTCTGATTCATCGCTGGCGCATAAGATTCCTTAGTTGTGCCTGGCCGTCAAGCGACGACAGCAAACTACATGGCTGGGGGGGCGCAGTGTTCGAGCAGTTCCTGAAAGGCGGAGCGGACGGCGGTTTCGTGCTTGATGCCGAGCTTGGCGAATTTGGCGAGCGAATCGTAATAGGCGGCGACGGCCTTGCGCGTTGGCCTTAGCATGAGCGTCGGCATGCCGTGAGTGTGTGCCGGAAACGGAACAGAGACAAGAGCAAAGGCTGAAGTAGAAGGTGCGGGGATCAATGTTTCCGGTTTACCGGGGCCGACGGTTCGAAGACGCCGAAGGAAAGAGCGCCGTGTGGTAGCGGATTCGTGTAAAAATCCCGGCCGCCATTGTCTGCAACCGGCAACCCGGCACGGATGCAGGGGGATTCGGGGCGCAGTTTGTAGCCGCCCAGCGTTGCCAGCCCCATCCCGCCGCTGCCGGGCGCCACGAACATGGGGTCGCCCTGCCGCATTTCCGGATCGTCGGGCAGACCGTTCAACCAGGGGCCGAAATACCAGTTGTGAAAAAATAATGCGCCGGGCGCCGGAGGGGGAAGCTTCACCGCATCCAGATACTTTCTCTCCAAGGCGCTTCCATAGGTGTAGACGGTGCGGAACCGGCCCTGGCCGGTGGCATAAAAGATGTTGTTCCGGCAATCTGCGCCCATCAAGCTTTTGTTTGTGTCGTCAATTTCGGTCATGCCCATGTAAAAGGTGATGTCGGCCATTCCGTAATCCACGTAGAAGACGTTGTTGTTGACGAGATTGCCCTCGGCGATCGTGCCGTGCATCTCAATGAGGTGGGATTGGTCATTCTCGCTGACGTTGTAGCGGGCGATGTTGCGGATGGCCCGGTCCATGATGAGCAGCAGACCGTGGTTGTTCCGGCTGTAGTTGTATTGGGCGATGCAATTGCTGCAATAGAAATCGAAGTCATAGGCCTCGCCGTCGCCGTTGCCCGGTTGCCGGCCGGTGTCATAAACCTCGTTGAATTGCATCACCGTGTCGGAACAGTTTTGAATCCACATCGCTGCTGAATGGGGATTGTAGCGCCCGGCGGCAATCACGACATTGGTGTCCCCGGTGCTCATGCAGGTGCGTTTGGCAATATTGTGTTCCATCAACCCGCACACGCAGCCGCTCATCATGATGCCGTCGCCGCCGAGGTCTTCCATGACGTTGGCGCGGACGACGATGTTCGTGTGCACCCGCACGACGATGATGCCGCAACGGTCAATCCGTTCGATGTGATTACTCTCCACCAAAATATAATCAGCACTGGCCGCATTGGTTCTGCCCCGGCCCATGAGCGGGCCGACATAAATCCCCGCGCTGCTGTAGCCGGTGAAAGTGCCGGTGCCACCAAGCTGACCCCAGATGTCGTGAAGGTAACAATTGCCGATCATGATGTGGCCGGTGTGACTGTCGGGGCCTTCGGCGAGCACGGCGATTCCCGCGCGTCCCTGACCCGGTTCGGGCGGTGCGCCGCTCGTGATTTCAAGGTTAAGGATTTGCCACCATTCCTGATTGGATAATTTCAAGCCGGCACCCGTGGCGTCCCCGAAATTGATGACGGGCAACGGGCCTTGGCCATAGCGATCGATGCGTATCGGCTTGCCGGCCGCACCCGAGCCCAGCGGGCGCAACTGTCCCTTCCAGACATCGCCAGCCTTGAACAAGATGGCGTCGCCGGCCTGAAAAGCATCGCGGTTGACCCGCTCAAGGGTCTTCCATGCGGTTCCTGGCGAACGGCCAGAGTTATTGTCATTTCCCGCGGATGAGACATAGTAAGTGTGTGAGAGGCCAGTGGCTGCAAAGGCGGTCACCAATGACAGAGTGAGGCTGAACCAGGTTCTGCTCATGCAAAAATGGCTTGGACGAGATTTCCGGCGGGCCCCCGAAAATCGCACGCCAGCGGCGTGCGCTCCCCCCGGACTTCATCGCGCAAGCGTTCCAAATTCGGAGTTGGGAATTTGTCATTGGCCCGAAAATCCGGAGCAAGCTTTTGAACTTTTGCGGAGGCCCCGTAAAGCTGCGCCCCGGGGCGGACTGCATCAACTTGTCGCGCCGAAATCTGATGAAGGCGGAATCCGGATGTCATCGTAGAACCGAGTGTGCGCCGGAAGTCTGGCAGAGGCAAGATTTACAAAAAACTGAAGTTCTGAAAGACTGAAAGCGGCGTAAGGCCGCGTGCCGGCCACGCTGCTATGGCGTCCGCGTCCTTGGTCCACATACCGCAAGCCAGTTCATTTTTTACCCCTCAACCAAAATACCAGTGGGACAACTTAAAAAGATCAAAGGATTTCCCGCGCCCAAATGTCATACCGGTTATGAAAACCTTCTTGCGGTGGATGGTCATCGGGCTGGCCGGGTTGGGCATGTTGGTTGCATTGTTTTACGCCGAGGAAGATTTGCGCGGCTGGCACGCCTGGAACAAATTCAAACACCAATGGGAAGCCAAAGGTGAAAAGTTTGATTTTGCCAGCGTCGTGCCGCCAACGGTGCCGGACGACCAGAATTTTGCGATGTCGCCCGTTTGGATCGCGGAGATAAAATACCTTTGGCCAAGCAACCCGGAGAGGGCCAGGTCATGGTATGGCAACCGGATTGACGGTGAGGAAGTTTCCAGGATTGTTTCCCAGCTTCCCGTCGGCGTGTCGGGTTTGGTCGGAAATAATTGGGCGTCGCAGAAGATGCCCGCACCGCCTGAAATGTCGAGTCATTGGACGACCGCCGGCGCCACCGACTTGAAACCGTGGCAGTCCTATTACCGCGACTTGGAAACGACAACCCCGGCAGCGGCCATTCCCATCGCGCCGCAGCCGCAATCGCCCGCCGCCGATGTCTTGCTGGCGTTGAGCAAATTCGATCCGGTGATTGAAAAATTGCGGCAGGACAGCGCATTGCCCGATTCGCGATTTCCCGTCATTTACACCACCGAGGATCCGGCCGCGATTTTGCTACCGCATCTGGCCGTTGTAAAACGCTACGCACAGGTCCTGCAACTGCGCGCCAGCGCTGAATTGCAAAATGGCCAGAATAAAAAGGCATTGGATGACGTGAAACTGACGCTGCGTCTCAACGATTCCGTTCGCAACGAGACATTTCTGATTTCGCATCTGGTGCGGATTGCGGTTGTGACCATAGCGCTCCAGCCGGTTTGGGAGGGTCTGGCGGACCACAAATGGTCGGATGCGCAACTGACTGAACTTGATTCGGAACTGGCGAAGTTGGATTTTCTAGCGGACTACAAATTTACCATGCGCGGTGAAATGGTATTTCAAGGCCGCATCATTGATTATCTGAAGCGCCATCCGGAGCAACTCCAGAATATGTCCGGTGATGGCAGGGTTGCTAAGCAGTCTCTGACGACGCGAATCGGCTGGCATTTAATCCCCAGCGGCTGGTATTACCAGAACCGGCTTAGTTGCGCCCGGCCAATGGTGGAATTGTATATCCCGCTGGCGGATACGAATCGCGGGATCATTTCGCCAAAGGCAGCCCTTCATGCGGATACGGCAGCCCAGGCTGAAACCAAACATCCCAACCGCTACAACACAATCGAGAAATTGCTCCTGCCCGGGCTGGGAAATGCGGTGAGAAGGTTTGCCTACGGACAGGAATCGGCGGACCTGGCGCGCGTGGCGATTGCGCTGGAGCGTTTCCGGCTCGCGCATGGCGAATATCCCGGATCGCTCGACGCGCTTGAGCCCCGGTTCATCGAAAAATTGCCGCAGGACATCATCAATGGCCAGCCATTGCATTATCGCCGCTCCTTGGACGGGAAATTCCTGCTCTATTCCGTTGGCTGGAATGAAACGGATGACGACGGGCAGGTGGGGTTGCAAAAAAATGGGGTGTTTGACAACGCCAAAGGCGATTGGGTCTGGAAAAATTAGAAACTGAAGTGGTGCCCCGGCAAGGACTCGAACCTTGGACCAATTGATTAAGAGTCAACTGCTCTACCAACTGAGCTACCGAGGCAAAACCATTGAAAACATTGGCTATTCACTCACTGCCATTTTCTTCAATTTTGTCATTGCATACCGCCATTTGATACCGTATGCTTTTGAGTGTTATGACAAACTCATCCGATACCAAAATGGCGGGCGCAATGCGCGATCGGAAACTAACCACAGTCAGCAAAGACGGCAAGTGGAAAACGTTCCACACTCACGCCGGACTCATGCAATACGTTGCCAGCGGCGTTTTCTTCGCTCGCGCAAAGGTCGCGGGCATCGTGAAACGCGCTTCGCTTGAAACGGACGTTTTCACAACGGCCAAAGACCGGCTCCGCGCCAAGCTAAGGGAATTGCAGAAGCCGCCGGAGCCGGACGCGCCCGCCGTCACGTTCAAAGACGCAAAGACGCTCTACCTTGCCGACATTGAAAACGATCACGCGCTCGCGCCGGAGACAAAACGCTATTGGAATTACCGCGTTGCGGCGTTACTGAAATCATGGCCGGGCTTGGACGGCATGAAGCTGGACAAAATCACCGTGTCGCAATGCAAGGCATGGGGACACGGCTTCGCCGAGAAATTCGAGGCGGTGAATTTCAACAACACTCTTGCGGCATTGCGAAACATTTTGATTCGAGGCGGGCTTGGCCGTGACAAAAATCCCGCCTTCGCTTTGAAACGGCTTGGCGCGAAGCCAAAGGAATTGACGCTGCCGGAGCCAAAGCAATTTGAAAAGATGGTCGAGGCGATTGCAACCAGTGGCGCGGGACAATCCCGCCACTGCGCGGACTTGGTTGAATTTCTCGCCTATTCCGGTTGCCGAATCAGCGAAGCCCGCTTGGTTCAATGGCAGGACGTGGACACGGAGCGCGGAGAAATCAAAATCCACAATGCGAAGCGGTCGAAAAAATCCACCGCACACAACTTGCGTTTCATTCCGATAATTCCGCCAATGCGACGGCTCCTAGACCGCTTGCGCGTGCAAAACAAACCGTTGTCCATTGAGCGCGTTTGCGTGCTTGGCGAGTGTCAAAAATCACTGGACAGGGCGTGCAAAATCGTTGGCTGCACGCGAATCACACACCATGATTTGCGGCATTTGTTCGCTTCGCATTGCATCGAATCGGGCGTGGACATTCCAACGGTTTCACGGTGGCTTGGACACGTTGACGGCGGCGCGCTCGCCATGAAAGTTTATGGCCACTTGCGCCGAGCGCACTCGCAAAGCATGGCCGCAATGGTCACGTTCGGACAGACATTGCCGGAGAATGTGACACCGTTGCCAACGGCGCAAGCCGCCGCACTCCGCTGAAAATCACCTGTCCGAGTCACGCCCGCGATTTCACCGTCGCGGGCTTTTTGTTGGCAACCGCCAATTTCTTCCCAATTTCGACTATCATGGCGCGGATTTTTTCGCTTTCTTCGCTCTGCGTTAGCCGCTTGCACGCGGGAAGTCGTGCGTTCTGTCGCGCAATCAATCGGTGCAATCCAAAGACTATATCTTCCCGCAGGGTTTTGACCTCATAATCCTTCTCCATCTTTTCCAGTCGGCTGGATAGGTTGAATTTCTTTTTTGTGTCTTTCTCCCAATCGCAAAAGCTGTCCCAGACGGCGGGCAAGCTTCTTTGGCCGCGCACGGGCTGACATGCGGCGTGGAAAATCCGACGGAGAGAATCAGTGCAATGCCGTGCGCAACGGTCGGCGATCACTTCGTTTGACTTGAAAAGGCGTGTCCGCCAGAAGGTGAACGTGTCCTTGGTGAATGGCACGGAGCAGGCGGGCTTGGGATCATGTTTTTCGCATGGCGGGAAGGAGAAGAACGCGACAACCGAGCCGTCGTCTTTTATCACCGCGCCGGTTGCGAATAAAATTCTAGTCTCGAATTGCTGGGAAATCGGGCTGGGATTCTCTTTCCGATTCCATGACTTCACGGTGTCCAAGCTCGCGCCAATCATTTCAGCAAACTGACTTTGGGTTAATCCGGTAGCGTCCAGAATGGCCGCAACCGCCCTTTTTGTTCGTCTTTTTGCCTTTTTCATAAGGTGTATTATACACCGAAAGGATACACCATGCCATTTACATCGCAACGTGAAAGATTACGTTGTAGCAAATGGCAAACATTAAAAACAGTTCCGACGCCGCAGCGGAAAACGCGAAGTCTGCGGCAAGCGACGCGCCGAAGTTGCTTTTCGACGTGCGAGAGGCGGCGGCTCGCCTATCCGTGTCCGTTGTTTCAATCCGAAAACTTGTCCGACAGAACCGGCTTCGCCGCGTTGCTGACTTTCGGAAGATTTTAATTCCGGGCAGTGAACTTGAAAAGTTCGCCGAGTGACGCCAAAAAAAAAGCCGCTCGCGCTGACGACAATCAAAACGCGAACGGCAAACCTGACACATGAAAACTACTTCACTTTCGAAACCACCGCAAGCCCCGGCGACGCCGACACCCGCGCCGGTTGCACCTGTGAAGGGAGGCCGCAATGATCGTGCAGCCTAATTTCCTTGAGCATTGGAAAACGCGATTGCTGGTTGAGATCACCAAAGACCCATCAGCCCCGCTTGCCGTTATTCGTCTTTGGGCGCACTGTCAACATTCCAAGCGTAACGAATTCCCAGAAATGACCCCCGCGCAACTTGCATCAATTTGCCATTGGGAAAATCGCAAACCCGCCTGTCATGTCGCCATGATAAAGACACGCTTCGTGGACAAACTCACGCCCAAAGGCTTTGCAGCGCATCAATGGGACGAACACAACGCGCAACTGATTCAAAAATGGCACGCGGGCGAAAAAGGAGGCAGACCCCCCAAAAGTGAAAACGCCAATGAATTAGGGCAGAACGAAAAACCGACCGATAACCGACCGATAACCGGAACGAAACCCGATAAGACCAGACCAGACCAGACCAAATCAGAATTGATAGAAAAGACCAGATCAGACCAGACCGACCAGACACCGGCAGTCGCAGCACTCACGCCCAAGAGTGATTCACCGCCAACGATTCGGATGGATTCGGATTCTTCTAAAGTTATTGGTTCGGATGGATGGACGGACGGATTGACGAAAGGACTTGCTTCTAATTTACGAGCTTTGCCGTTCGACATTCCAAGCGAGTCGGAAGTGCGAAGCCATTTGATTCTGCTATTCCACGGCGCGGAAAAATACGCCGCCCCATTTCTCAAGGCCATGCAGAAATCGCACTGGACTGACAAGGAGGGCAAGCCCGTCCAAAGCTGGCGGAACATGGCCACAGCCTACGCCAACGCATCGGCATTGGGAGCAAAACCAAAGAAAAGGGATTATGCACCATGAACGAAAACACCTCAATTTGACTAGCCTTGTGCTGTCTGAAACCGGCTCGGCAATGGATCGGGCCTGGACTTGCCGGAGCGGGGCCGAAGCACGCCAGCTTTTGGCGTGACGAGGTTCCACAGGCGGTCTTTCGCGGCGGCCAAGCGCAGGAAAAGTTCGGCGTCGGCATTATCAAGTGCCTTGTCAATCAGGTCGTCCAGCCGCGCAAGCTGCTTTTTCGTGCGCGTTATCCTTGCGTCCTCGGTCGTGTTCGCGTCCAGTTGGGCGAGGCGTCGGGCAAGTTTCAGCTTTACGCGCAGCAATCGCGGCGTTAGCGCGTCTGGCCATCTCTGCGGCATTTTCGCGTGTAAATGGTATTCGCACGCGATCAACGTGCGGCAGCTTTTGGGTGTTGTCAAATTGGCTCGCGCAAAAGCGGCTTGCGGTGGCTAAGGTGACGGAGTTTGACCGGCGATGTGGCAGGTGCGGCGACGATTTGATTCAAGAGCTACACGCATGGCCGCCTCCGTGGCAAGAGCACGACATGCTAGGTGCAGTCCGAAAAGAACCAGAAGCCATAACAAGAGAATGGCGACAATGACAATGGCCCAGCATAGCGGAAGAATTGGCTGTGGCGGCCAGACGAGGTCCAATGAGATCACCAGCAAAGCGACGAACATAGAAAAATAAAGAATAAGTGGCTGGAACGTGATAAGAAGATTGCTACAGAACCTGATAAGTTTGCGTCTGAACCAACGTCGCCAATTCCCGATATTTGTTTCCTTCAACTCGTCAGAAACGATAATCGCACCTGAAGCTGGCAAGGGCTGGTAAAAACAATTAACGCAAACCCAGTTGATAGAGTGCAGGTGAAATGTTTGATAAATGTAATTGCTCAAAATCAAAGATTGGATGAGCGCGTAGAAGCCTGAAACCAAAACTATGGGCATGCGTAATGCTGTAAAGTCAGTGGGGGCTGATAATCCGGTTGGATTGACATGCACTGCGATCCAAGCAGCGGCTGCTGCTGCTGCAAATCCCGTAGTAACGTGGATACTCATCTCAACGCTCTTGTTTTGGAACTCTGCCCGCAGTTGCGCTTGGGATAGGTGAGCCTGATATGCTGGATATTCGGTGAATTTCGTTGCT
>PLZL01000312.1 GCA_003152145.1 Limisphaerales bacterium | reverse complement strand
CCCACTATGACGCATGAAGAAACAATTTATCAGGGTCTATGGTTTTTTACTCAGAGGCAGACATGGTCGAAGCCATAATACAGTGTCCAAGCTGCGGGCGAGATAAAAGCCTAACCAGTCTTAAAGTATGCAAATATATTTGTCCCCATTGTTCGAAAGAATGTTTGGTTGCGAAATCTCAAACCGGCCAACAGTTGAAATGCAAGGGGTGTAGGAAAGAAATTATTGCAACACCATCAGGACCGACAATAGGTCAGCCGACAATTCGATTGATGCAATATGCTGAACAACCATTGGGGGAAACGAGCGGTAAAGCTCCAACTAAAACACAGACGCAAAACTTGCAGCAGGACGACCGCCCAACTAAAGAACAAATCAGTTCTCTAACTGGAGGTTTAAAGCTAGACCCAAGAGCTGACATTTCTGCATTTAAACTTGACGAGCTTCTAAAACTTGAAGGGCAACCACCGCGAGCTGAAGACGTGGAATTGTTTGCATTGCATGGAATCACGATTCATACGGGAGATGCGTTCGCTACATACGGTGTGACGGATTTAGTCAGGTGCTTTGAAAATATGTTCGCGGAGAGTGGAGACTATACGAACATTTCCATGGCGTGTGTGGCCGCGTCGAGTGATCCGGCTTTTCAAAAGGCGACAATAACGCTCGACCCATTTGATCGGTTTGTATTTACATGGCCGAAATCCAAGTTGAAACAATGGTATCGCAAAGGAGCGGAGCATTAATGGATACTTTGTATCAAATCTTGCTTGAGGCCATAAAGCTGGCACTCGCTGGTATCCTTGGTGGTCTTATCGGTGCGCGTGCCAACGACAAGTTTGCTCGGAAGCGCGACCAAGACGCCGGCATCATGGCCGAAAAACTGAAGTTTATCCCATTGATTGATGGATTGATAAATTTGACCGATAAGTGCGACGGGATGATGGGTTCTGTTCGATATGAAGTCCATCCCCGGCTTTATGAGCCAGCCATGAGATTCGGGTTGCATCTCGCGGGCGAACGGCTGCGATCGTTCAACGAAGTATGGGGAGCCTTGGCTAATACCACACGAGAAGAAGTATCGAACAGACAGCCCGACACCAACGACGAACAATTTGACAAGATGCAGAAAACACTCAAATCCAGATTGGAGGCACTTCGTGAAGTCGTCCATGACACCTAACACGGTCATCTCCCATCCGCCTTCGCTGCACTGCGGCGCGACAAGCAGGAGAAGGAGAAACATTCGCCGCCCCCTTTGAAAATCCGCACGCGGGATTTGCCGGATGCTCACGCCGTTCGCAGTTGAATATCCTCAATCTTGGCATCGGCGCACTCGTCGGGGAGTTCGACTTCCTCGGCGTTGAAGGCGAGCACGTTTTTGAGTTCGCGCCCGTCGGCCAGTCGCAAGTCCACTCGTTGGTAGCCCATGCCTGACTCCGGCAATTGGAGCAGCCGCTTGGTCCAGCGTTGTTCGAGTTTGATTCTCATACTCACTCGTCAGGAATCTTTTCCCGCCCGGTCACTGTTCCGGGGTCTGTCCCCTTCGTGAAAATCACTTCCACGCCGCCACCGGGCTGTTCATTGGCCGGTTCAACGATTCCATACTGAATTAAAGTATCCTTCCGAGGCTCGATTGTCCACACGTTGGAGGCGGGTTTGGGATTCGGCAGGGCGTATCGCGCCACGGCGATTTTGCCGGTCGGCGCCTTTTTCGCATCTTCCTCGGTGGTGGCATAGGTGCCCGGCAGCAATTTTCCATCGGATGTAATGCGTTGATCGTTTTCGTAAGCCGTAAATCGCTTGAACACTTCTTTCTCCCTGGTCTTTTCTGGCTGGGCGTCTTTCGCGGGACGGATTTTCCGTTCGTAACGGGCGAAAGTCTCGTGCAAAACATAGGCCGACGCGGTTGAAGCCGCGCTCGTCATAACACGCAGCGACCTGATTTCATCGGTGGAAATCTTGGCTTCGGCCAGAAGGCTCCTGTAATCGGCTCTCAACTGGGCGCGGGGTTCTCCCTCGAATAAAAGCAATTCCGCGTTGTAGGCGATGCCGCGTTTCGTTTTGTGGTCGGCAGTGACGGCTTCGACGATTTGATAGCCCATGCCGGATTCGTGTTGGTTCAACAGCAGGCATTGCAACGTTAAATTGAGCTTTAACATGACGGAATGAGGCTGTGGTTACTCCAGCGCAACCGGCCGGCGCGCCGCCTTCTTGTCGGCGTGATGGGATTTGTCGGCCAGCATCCTGGCCTTGGCGCGGCGGGAACGTTTCCGTTTCTGGCGGCGGATCTTCTCAATCTCGGCGCGTTGCGCGGCCACAAAGCCATTCTTCCGCGCCTCAATCTTGTCGAGCAGCAGGCGGCGGGCAATGAAGCGGTTGAGTCCCTGCTGCCGGGTCTCCTGGCATTTGACCTGCAAACCGGTCGGGCAGTGGAGCAGCATCACGCAGGTGGAAGTCTTGTTGACGTTCTGGCCGCCGTGGCCGCCGGAGCGGACAAAAGTTTCCTCGATGTCCGTCTCGCGCACACTCAACGCGGCCATGCGTTGCGCAAGTTGGTTTTCTTTTTCCGGGCTGACGGGGAATGCGCTCATGGCCTGAGCATAACGGGCAAAGCGTTATCTCACCAACTCAAATGCAAAACCTTTCAAATACTCCGTCTCGGGAATCATCGGAATAATCGGATGGTCCGGACTTTGCGAGAACGCTGCAACCCGTCGCAAAACATGGCGCGTGTCGAATGCCGCCGACAAAACCGTGTCCTGAAACAGTCCGGCATCAACGTGGTGCGAACAGCAGAACGTCGCGAGCACGCCGCCGGGCTTGAGCAACTTCAGCGCGCGCAAATGGATTTCCTTATAGCCGCGCAATGCATCGGGAACTGAACCCCGGTTGCGCGTGAACGATGGTGGATCGAGGATGATTATATCAAATCTTGGAATGACTTTCTCGTGGGGCTTCACCGCGGTTTGCGCCTTCAGCCAGTCGAAGACATTGATTGCCTCGAACGAACATTTTTCCGCGAGGCCATTCGCGGCGGCATTTCGCTTCGAGGCTTCAATCGCATCCGCGCTCTGGTCGAGCAGATGGACGTGCGCCGCGCCGGCGCGGGCCGCGTGCAATCCGAATCCGCCAAGAAAGCTGAAGCAGTCCAAAACCTGCGCGCCCTTGGCGAACTGCGACACGGCCAGATAATTTGCCTGCTGATCCAAATACAAACCGGTTTTGTGGCCACCGGCCAAATCCGTCTCGAATTTCAGTCCGTTCAAATTCACCGAAACCGGGCCGGTCAATTCACCCGACAAAATCCCGTTCGCTTCCGTCAATCCCTCGAACTTGCGCGACGCCATGTCGCTGCGTTCCAGAACCGCGCGCGGCGAAAAGATTTTTTGCAGCGCCGCGACAATCAGCGATTTCCGTTGGTCCATGCCGAGCGACGTTATCTGCACAACCAGCGCGTCCTCGTATTTGTCCACGATGAGGCCGCTCAAGAAATCGCTCTCGGCATTGACAACGCGGAAGGAGGTCGCGGCTGGCAGGTGTTTTTGCCGGATGGCGAGCGCGGTGCGGATGCGTTCCTCAAAAAACTTTTCGTCCACCTCCACGCGGTCCGGCGAAAGCACGCGGACGACGATTTTGGATTTTGAATTGAAGAAGCCCGTGCCAATGAGCCGCTGGCGATGGTCCTTTACCTGGACGAGTCCGCCGTCGGCGGGTGGCTGGGTGACGCGGAGGATTTCGCCGTGATAAATCCACGGATGGCCGGCCACAATGCGATCGGCCTCGCCCGGTTTTAGTAAAACAGTCGGCAATAAGTCCATAGCTTTGTAAACAGTTAACCGGAAGGTCTCAATGAACCGGCGCTGCGGAAAGAAAATAGTTGAAACATTTTGCTTGCTAGAAACGCTAACCGGGTGGATAAGGATATTAAACCTATGAAATTCAGTGTTCCAATCAGTTCGTTGCTGCACCACAAAGGCCCGGCCATGTGGTCCATCGCGCCCGAAGCCACGGTTTTTGAAGCCATCAAGCTCATGGCCGACAAGAACATCGGCGCGCTCCTCGTCATGTCGGACGGCAAGCTCGTGGGGCTGTTCAGCGAGCGCGATTACGCCCGCAAGATCGCCCTGCATGGCAAGTCGTCCAAGGAAACGCGCGTGCGCGAGATTTTTACCGGCGTGGTCATCACCGTCAAACCNNGACGCCCAGATTGCCCAGATGGAACAATACATCGCCGGCGGCATCTCGTCTTGATTCGCCCGCCGGGCTTATTGGGAGAACGTTTTGGGAACAGCCTGCACGTCGGGTTTGGCGTTGGGCATTTTTGAATTGCCATTGATTCCGCTATTGACGCAACAATCATCATGCTCCGATCCCGGCACGATGAGAATGATGGCATAAGGGCGGCTTTGATAAACTCCGGGTTTGAGCCGCTGCGAATGTTCCGTTTTCCTGTCCAGATAAACAATCGGCGCGGAGCTGAAGGGCGTAAGACCAAGATTATTGGTCGAAACGGCGGCCAACGGCCGCACAATCAATGGCGGCTGGCCATTCGTCAGCGCGCCTGCCGCGACCAAGGCAGCGAGATACAACCCCGCAACGCCCAGCATCACAAACATGGCCAAAGGTTTCATGTTTAATTGGACAGTGCTACAAGCCGGACGTTCAGGGCATGAAACCGCATTGCGCGCGCCCATTCGCTCCGAGAAGGGACGAATCAAATTCAGCGAATTCTACGGCTTGGCCGGGGGCGAATTTGTGCTCGTCGCGGTTGCCGGTTGCGCATCGGGCTGCGCGTCACTTCCCTTGACCCGTTTGACAACCAGATCCTCTTCGGCAAAATCGCCCACCTTGCGGTGCAGTTTAATTTCATCGCTGGACACCTTGCCGGTGTATTCGATGCGGATGTCGTTGTCACCAAACTTGAGCGGCTCCACAAATGAGATGCCGTTCGTGCTGATCCTGCCCTCGGTGATGACGGAGTTGTTGGTTCCGTTCTCGGTGATGCCGATAGCGCTGCCGGTCAGGTTGGTTCCGTTCGCTTTGAAATCGTAAGTGTATTTTTGCACTCCGATTTGGGAATCAAACTGCCCCTGCCATTTCCCGGTCACGGTGTCTTGTGCCTGTGCAGTTCCGACAAATGCCAGCGCGAACGCCGCCAGCCCGACTGTTTTGACAATGTTTTTCATGGATTGGTTGTGGTTTGAATTGGTTCGCGGCAAGAAAACCAGAAACGGGCAGGGGAGGGAAGCAAATCTTTTGCTGCTAATGTCACTCTATATCAAATCCAACACCCTCCTCCTCGACCTTGGCAAGAACAAGAAAGCGCGTCTTGCGTCGAAACATGTAAAAGAATTGCGCCCATCCACGCTCTCTGATTTCTCTCCTCTTCCTTGTGTTGGCGATGCTTAACAGAAACCGCTCGGCGTCCTCAGCCGTGATCGGTGGACCTTCAACCACATGACGCACGCTACGTCGCACCGTAACTGGTGGTTTGCCAACGTGCAGCCTCAACTCTTCCACCCGCTCAGTCCTAGCTAATTGAAGCAAGTCATCCATCGAATACATAGATTCTGAAGTGGTCTACCGCACAGAACTGAGCCACGCCGGAGGTGCGATGTCAACCGCAAAGCCGCAATCCCGTGAAGCGGGACTTTATTCGGCGTGGATTTTGGCCAACGCATGGGCGAGCAGGTCCCAGTCGGCTTCGTTCGTTTCCCAGCCGCTGCTGAACCGCAGCACGCGGTGCGCCTCCGCGGCCTTGAAGTGCATCGCCGCGAGCACGTGCGACGGCTCCTCCTTGCCGGTCGTGCAGGCCGAGCCGGTGCTCACCGCAAAACCCGCCTTGTCCAGCCGCGTCAGCCAGCGCCATTGCCCGCCTTCGGGCATGATGGCCGAGACGGTGTTCCACAATCGCGGCGAGTGCGCGCCGACAATGAGCGCGCCGGGCAGGTTTTTCAGAAGCTGCCTCTCGAAGTTCTCTCGCCAGACTCCGCGCAGGATGTGCTGGCCGTTGGCCATCTGTTTCTCGCGCGCCTCCAGCGCAGTGAGCAGTGACAAAATGATGGGAACATTTTCCGTGCCGGCGCGACGGCCCTGTTCCTGCTTCCCGCCGACGAGCAAAGGTGTGACGTGGCTCTTGTGCGGCACTTTCAGGAAGCCGATGCCGCGCGGCCCGCCAAATTTGTGGCCCGCGCCGCTGACGAAGTCACATTCGCCCAGACCTTTCGCCGGCATCTTGCCGAGCCATTGCACGGCGTCGGTGAAAAACGGCACTTTATATTGGCGGCAGATGGCGAACGTCTCGCGCCACGGCTGGATGACGCCGGTCTCGTTGTTCGCTGCCATCACGGCAACGAGGCCGGGGCGCGTGTCGGCGAGTTCGGCGGTGAGCCAGTCGAGGTCAATCGCACCGTCGTGCGTGACGGGAATCAGCCGCGCGCGTTTGCCAAAATAATGTTTCGACGACTCCATGATGCAGGGATGTTCGATGGCGGACACCCAGACCTCGGCCCTGGCATCGGCCGTGTGCGCGAAGTGGTGCATGACCATATTGTTCGCCTCGGTCGCGCCGCTGGTCCAGATGATGTCACCGGGCTGGCAGCCGAGAAACGCGGCGAGTTTTTCGCGCGCGTCGGTCATGGCCTTGTTCGCCGCTGCGCCGGACTGATGCGGGCTGGAGGCGTTGCCGCCGATGTTCAACGTGGCGTTGAGCCAGGCGTCGCGCGCCTCGCGCATGACGGGCGCGGTGGCGTTATGGTCGAAATAAATCATCGGCCGGACAGGATACAATCAGCGGCAAAACTGGCGAGTTTTTTATGGTAGCACCCGCGTCTCGCGGGTTGTTTCGGGCGTCACGCCCGAAACCTTTCGGCGAACAAAATTATCTTCGACTTGTTTTCCGTCATTTGATTCCGCACGTCCCACTGCAATCCGGCGTGACGCCGGATTGAACCCGCCGGAGGCGGGTGCTACCACATCCTTTCGATGCGCCGGTCAGCTTGGCTAGAATTTTTTTATGCGCTGCGGTGAAGGCGAGCCGCCGCATCTGCGCGGGTGATTTCCAGACGCCAGCCTGCGGACGAGGCGGTTTGCGCAATTGGACGCGGTAACCTTCCAGCGTGATGCGATAACGAGTGATGGAATGCTTCACGGTGGAAAGCGGTTCAATCCGAACGGGTGTAATGCCGAAGATTTCTTTCGCCGCGAGTTTCGGATCGGATTTTCTGTTGAGAATTTCAACGTTCGGGAATTCCCACAAATGTGCGTTCACGACTCCGGCGTGCCGCTGCCGGACGAGAAAGCGTCCGTTTCTCTCAACCACGAACGCGACAAACCGCTGTGCCGTTGCAGTGATGCGCTTGCCGAGATTCGGCAACTCCGCAATGCGGTGGTCGCGGAATGCAACGCAGAGTTTTTTGGCCGGGCAAATGTTGCACTGCGGGTTGCGTGGCGTGCAAACCAGCGCACCGAGTTCCATCAAAGATTGGTTCAGGTGCGAGCAGGAAAGTGACGAGTGACAAGTGACGAGTGACGGGTGCTGAACCAGTTCTTCCGCCAGCTTCCAAAGCCGCGCGTTGGTCTTCTTTTCCTTCGGATTTTCTCTGATGCCGAAAATGCGCGTCAGCACGCGGATGACATTGCCGTCGAGAATCGGCGTCGGCTGGTTGAAGGCGATGCTGCAAATCGCGCCGGCGGTGTAACGTCCGATTCCCGGCAAAGCCAGAACATCGTCAAAGCTTTCCGGAAATTTGCCGTCGTGCTTTTTCACGATGACTTGTGCGGCTTTCTGCAAGTTGCGCACGCGGGTGTAATAACCGAGTCCCTCCCAAAGCTTGTGGATTTTGTCCGCGCTGGCATTGGCGGTGGCTTCGATGATCGGTAGTTCGCGCATCCAGCGGTTCCAATACGGAATGACCGTTTTCACCTGTGTCTGCTGGAGCATGATTTCCGAAACCCAAATCGCGTAAGGATCGCGTCCCGCCTCGCGGGATCGCCACGGCAAATCGCGGGCGTTTTTGGAAAACCAATCTAGCAAAAGCGGGGCGAGCTTTTGCAGTTTTGAATTTTGAATTCTTGGTTTTGAGTTGGATCGCACGACAATTTGGTGGGGCGAGGCTACCTGCGAGCAGCAGTTCGGGCAAAGTTTTTTAACGACGGCTCGCGGGGAGGCTCGACCCACCGTTTTGCTTTCGATTCTGAAAATCTTTATGTTCTTTATGTTCTTTGTGGTTATGATTTTTCCGTGAAGCCGCTGACTTCTCACACTTGCAGGCTGACCGACGAACATGCGTCGGCGCTCGATGCCGCGTTGCGCGCGCGCAACTGGAAGCCGCGCAAGGTGCCGTATGCGCGGTTTGCGTTTGAGTCGGACAAGACGAACGTCGTTTTCTACGAGAGCGGCAAGCTGGTCGTGCAAGGGAAGGGGACGCAGGAATTCATCGAGTTCCTGCTCGAACCGGAAATTCTCAAGCAGGCCAAGCTCGGCTACGAAACCGTTTTGAATCCCGACCTGCTCCTGCCGCGCATCGGCGTGGACGAAAGCGGCAAGGGTGATTTCTTCGGGCCGCTCTGCATCGCCGGCGTTTATGTCAACGAAAGCGTTATCAAGGCTTGGGCGGACGCCGGCGTGCGCGATTCCAAGAACATTTCCAGCGACAAAAAGATTTCCGAACTGGCCGAAAAAATCCGCAAAACTCCCGGTTGCGTGACAAACGTTGTGCCGATTGGCAACGAGGCTTATAACCGGCTTTACGCGAAGATGAAATCGGTGAACGCGATGCTGGCATGGGGCCACGCGCGGGTGATTGAAAACCTGATGGGCCAGCGGTATCGGATGAATCCGCCGCCGGTGAAGGCCATCAGCGACCAGTTTGCCGCGAGCAAGAGCGTGATCGAAAAGGCGCTGATGGCGCTGGGCAAGGAACTGCAACTGGTGCAGCGGCACAAGGCGGAGGAAGACATCGCCGTGGCGGCGGCCTCGATTCTGGCGCGCGACGAATTTGTGAAAAGTCTGGCAAAACTGGAAAAACAGTTTGAAGTGGAATTGCCGAAAGGCGCGTCAAGCGCGGTGGATGCGGCGGCGAAAGAATTTGTGGAAGAACGCGGCGCAGAAAATCTGGCGAAAATTTCCAAGCTGCATTTCCGCACGGCATTGCGCGCGCAGGGTTTGCCNNGTCGGGCATATCAACGATTTCCAATATGGAGCGATGGATGTGGCGGTTGCTGGACATTATGTATTTCTGGCGAATGGCGGCGATGGTCTCCGGATTTATGATGTATCAAATCCAGAAAACCCAATTGGAGTTGGGCATACCAATGATGTAGGTCGGGCCGGAAATGCAATGGGGATAGCTTTATTTGGCGATTACGCATACGTCGCAAACAGCAATGATGGAATGCGGATTTACGACATTTCTGTTCCAACGCATCCAGTTGATGTTGGCCACAGCCCCGAAGTTGGCCAGCCAGCGTCATCATTCGGCATTGCTGTTTCTGGCGTTCAGCCGAGCAGTTCATTTGAGCCCTTTCGATCATGGTTGTTTGGAAAGCGCAAATACGGAGCGCAGTGTGCGTCACTATATGTCCGCGCATAAGTAATTGGACATTA
>PLZL01000373.1 GCA_003152145.1 Limisphaerales bacterium | reverse complement strand
GACTGCCCGATTTATCTTGACCGTCCAGGTTTCCGATGTAATCTCGATGATAACAGAGTATAGTTTATCTGGTGTCCGATTGCCCCTCGTCGGGGCTTTCCCTCTCCTTTTATTCCCTGCCTCGCCAAACCGGAGCCGCAACAGCGGCTTCAAAACAAACGAAAGAACCGTAAGAGAAAGAACAAAAGTATGTTTACAAACAAAGAACAAGCCAATTCTCCCAACCGGGGAGCCGTGAAATCAACCCCAGCCGTGGCGGCGAACTTTGCATCGCCCAAGCCAGCCCGGCGGCGGGCAACCTCTCCGTCCAATGCGGACATCGCCACCAAGGCCTACGAGATCTGGCTCGCCCGCGGACAGGAAATGGGAAATGACCAGCAGCATTGGTTTGAGGCCAAACAGCAGTTGCAGCTGGTGTAAGTGTCCCGGCAACCGAGCGCCGGCAAAGCACGGATGGACGCGGATGAGCCAGACCGCTCTGGCCGTCTGCGCTCCATCGCGTTCCTGACCCTGCGAATCCCAGCAATGCCAGCGCGGACACGAACAACCATGAAGGCAAAGGGCGCTCACCAGCCCAAGGCCAGACAGGGCAAAGCAGGTCACGGTTCCGCCGGTGAAACACCGCCGCCGGCAGCGTTACGCGGGCTTCGGTTGCTCGCCTCCTGTCTTTCCGATTCAGGAGAGCGTCAGGCATAGTCATGTGGGCGGGCGGGGTCATTTGACCACGCAGCCCTGAACAACCTTATGAATACGAAAGTGCAGGAACAGCTTGGATTCATTTTCGGTCGGCGAAGTATACGAGCATATTCATCGGCGGCAGTAAGTGACGAAGCAGTAAAAACGCTCCTTGAGGCTGCAATGGCGGCTCCCTCCGCCGTCGCCAAAGACCCGTGGCGCTTTGTCGTGGTTCGCAACCGGCGCAAGCTTTTACAAATCGCGGAGGCGTTACCAAACGGTCAAATGCTACCGGATGCGGCACTGGGGATCGCGGTCTGCGGTGATCTGGAGGCGGCGCACGACCGCCAATTAAGCTACCTGCTTCAGGACTGTTCGGCGGCGATTGAGAATCTGCTTTTGTGTGCCCATGTCCTTGGCTTGGGAGCCTGCTGGTTGGGTGTGCATCCCAGAGAAGACCGGGTGGGGCGGCTCAAAGAGATTCTGGGTCTGCCTGCATCAGTGATCCCCGTTGCCTGCATTTCCATTGGCTATCCCGCAGAATCAAAGGAAGCGCGCACAAGATTCAACCCGGACTTTGTTCATTTTAATGAGTGGTGAATGCGCGGGCACGGCAGTTTTTCGATGCCGACAACTTTTTAACATCGTCGCTCTGATTTACGCCCACTCCGATGACCCACGACGCCGGAAACGGACAAACTGGATTCTCTCTGATCAGTGTCCGCCCGTGACCGTGAACCCGCCCCGACGCAAATCCTCCGCCAAATCTTTTTCCATCGCCACAGCCGCATCGAACGGCATGGGGTTCAAGTGTGCAAACATTTCCGGCAGCAGGCGGATGCCGTAGCGCCTCACAACCCAAGCGTCTTTGACGCCCGCCTTGTGATTGGCAAAGCGTTCCTTTGGCGTCAGGCCCGTCATGCCGACGTAAACGCACGCTTTCTTGGGATCACGCTTCGGATTTTCCGCACGCACTTTTCGGATTTTTCCCGCGGCGGGGTCGAGCAACACGACATAAACATGGTGATGCTGCTCCGGCTGCCGTTTGGCGCGAAGCTGTCTGAACGTGCGACGCTTCATTCAAAACCGTTTTCCTGGCGGCGATTCAGTATCGAACGGCAGCCCGAAGTATTCAAATACCGCCTTCGTCCGGTCGTGAATCCGTTCTTCAAACATCCCGGCCCGGTCGCACATCACGTTCATGGGCATGAAATCCCGTTTGAGGAAAGTTAACAGGTCGAGCGGTTCGCAGGTGACCGCCACCTGGATTCGTCCGTCCACCTGCATCGTGTTAGTTGACGGCAGACAGCACATCGTCATTGCCCGGAGCGCATCCATGTCGAGGTTGCAGAAAAACAGCCAATACGGCCACGCGTCATGGAACGCTGAATAAAACCGGCGAATTTCAGGGATCATGTGGATTTCACGCGGATCATTGTCCCAGCCTTCAATGCCGAACACGAAGCCGTTCATCATTTCCCGCAGCCGCCTNNCAACCATTGCGGAAGACGCTACTCCGAAATCAGTGGGGGGACAAGCGTCACGAATCCCTGCGAGCGTTGCTGCGCTTGCTGACAATTGAACGCGCCCCCGTTGCTCTTTCAAACAGAGAACAAAGTTCAGCGAATTCTTTTCAAAGTGCAAAACCGGATCGCGGTTTGCCCGTCGTTCATCTTCCTTCTCAGTCGTGCCGATAACCAGTAGAGTTCGCGTCCTGTGGCAGCGACACTTTACGATCTGATTNNTGTTCGACGAGAAGAACGTCATCCTCAACACGCCCACGGGGTCAGGCAAATCGCTGGTGGCGACGGCGCTGCACTTTCAGGCCATCGCCAAGGGCAGGCGCTCCATTTACACCTGTCCGATCAAGGCGCTGGTGAATGAAAAGTTCATGGCGTTGTGCCGTGAGTTTGGCCCGGACAACATTGGTCTCAGCACCGGCGATGCCTCGGTCAATCGCGACGCGCCCATCCTTTGCTGCACGGCGGAAATTCTCGCCAACATCGCGTTGCGCGAAGGGGCGGCGGCCAACGTGCAGGAAGTCATCATGGACGAGTTCCATTATTACGCCGACCGCGACCGCGGCGTGGCGTGGCAGGTGCCGTTGTTGACGTTGCCGCAGGCGCGCTTTCTTCTGATGTCCGCGACGCTCGGCGACACGACGTTCTTTGAGGAGGAACTCACGCGACTCACGGGTCGTCCGACCGTTGCCGTCACCTCCACGGACCGGCCCGTGCCGCTGGAGCATGCTTATTCCGAGTTGCCGCTGGCCAAGACGCTGGAAAGCCTGGTCGCCGACGGCAAAGCGCCAGTCTATGTCGTTCACTTCACGCAACTGGAGGCGGCCCAGAGCGCGCAGGATTTCACGAGCCTCAACGTCTGCACCCGCGATGAGAAAGCCGTGATTGCCAACACGCTGGAAGGATTCAAGTTCACCAGTCCCTACGGTCCGGAAATCAAGAAGTGGCTGCGGCACGGCATCGGCTTGCATCACGCCGGATTGTTGCCGAAGTATCGCGTGCTGATCGAGCAACTCGCGCAAAAGGGGTTGCTCAAAGTCATTTGCGGCACGGACACGCTCGGCGTCGGCATCAACGTCCCAATCCGCACCGTGCTCTTCACGCGGCTGTGCAAGTTCGACGGGCAGAAGACGGGCATCCTGAGCGCGCGGGATTTTCATCAGATCGGCGGACGCGCCGGGCGAAAGGGATTTGATGACAAAGGCTGGGTGGTGGCGCAGGCGCCGGAGCATGTGATCGAGAATCTCAAGCTCGCGGAAAAATCTGCGCGCGATGGCAAGAAGACCGTCAAGCGCCAGCCGCCGGAAAAGAATTTCGTCAACTGGGACAAGAACACCTTCCTGCGCCTGATCAGCGCGCCGCCGGAACGATTGACCTCCCGCTTCCGGGTTACGCACGGGATGTTGTTAAATGTGCTCAGCCGCAAAGGCGACGGTTGCGCCGCGATGCAGAAGCTCATCCGCGATTGCCACGAAACGCCCAAGGCCAAGAAGGCACATACGCAGCGTGCGTGGCAATTATTCCGCTCGCTGCTTGACCGCAAGATCGTGGAGTTCATCCCCAAGACCGAGGACGGCGTCTATCTGCGGGTGAACGTCGAGTTGCAGGACGATTTCTCCATGGACCAGGTGCTATCATTGTATTTGCTCGAAACGATTCCGCTCATGGACCCGCAAGCGCCGGAATACGCGCTCGTTTTGCTCACGCTCGTCGAGTCCATCCTCGAAGACCCGGACATCATCCTGCGCAAACAGCTCGACAAGGTGAAGGATCAGAAGATGGCCGAGATGAAGATGGAAGGCATCGAATACGAACAGCGGATGGAAGAACTGGAGAAGCTCGAACACCCCAAGCCGAACCGCGAGTTTGTCTATTCCACGTTTAATGATTTCGCTGCGCGGCATCCGTGGGTGGGCGAGGAGAACATTCACCCGAAATCCATCGTGCGTGAGATGTTCGAGGAATTCCGCTCCTTCGCCGATTACATCAAGCTTTACGAATTGCAGCGCGCCGAGGGCGTGCTGCTGCGGCACCTCAACAGCGTCTTCAAAGTCCTTGCGCAAACCGTGCCCGACACCGCGAAGAACGATCAGGTCCGCGAGATGGAACTTTATCTCGGCACGATGATCCGGCAGGTGGACTCCAGCTTGCTCGACGAGTGGGAGAAAATGCGCGACCCCAATTATCGTCCCGGCGAGACCAAGGAAGTCCGTCCGCCCGGCGCCGAAGAAGCCGCCGCCGACATCACGCGCGATACGAAAGGATTCACCGCCGCGATCCGCAATCGTATCTTCACGTTCCTGCGTGGACTGGTGATTGGTGATTTCGAGCAAGCCATCGTCAATCTCAGTTCGCCGCAGGATGCCGACGGGCAACCTTGGACGGCGGCTCGTTTGCAACAGGCTTTGGACGCTTATCACACCGACCACGAACGCATGTGTCTCGAACCCAACGCGCGAAACGCCCGTCACACCTATGTGCTTCCTGCCGAGGACAAGAAAGCGTGGCGCGTGCAGCAAATGCTGGTGGACCCGGAGGAGCACAACGATTGGGTGGCCGAGTTTGAGGTGGACTTGGGCGAGTCCCGGAAGTTGGGCGAACCGACCTTGCGCCTGCGGCGCATTGGAAGTTTGACCTGATCATGACAAGTGTTTCCAGAAGCCGACGACCGCTTCCCGCAACCCGCCCGAGTTCCGGACCCGCACGAATCGCCACTAGGCCGGGAACAGACGGCGATAACGCAACTTGTTGAACCGGGCCGGCTCCGCGATGAAGCTGGCGGCCTTCTGCTGGCGGGAAGCCAGGTGCTGTTGGTATTGTTCGTCAGTCATGGATCAGCGGCCCCGTTTGAGACGACTGCCGCTCGACGTTCAAAAATGTTGCGCAAGGTGATGCGGCGGAACCTATTCAATAGGCTGATTCGTTTGTTCGAGTTTAAGGTGCCTGCTTTGATACACGGGCTGGATGTCTGATTTCGATTCGCCCCGGCCAAACTTTGCCGGCCGCGTTCAATTTCGGTGCCGGCACACAAATGAGCAATTCCTCGCGGTGACGAGCGGCTTTCTCCGTGCGACATCCGGCCAGCAAATGAATTTTTGGTGGACAACCCGCGTCTGAATCTAACAGGTCGGAACGGTTCGAGCCTCATTTGACAATTGAAGCAATTCAGGCGAGAGTGTAATGTAATGCGGTGCTTTATGAAAGGGCGAAAGTTTCAAAGGACGCTTGGGGTCGCAGTTGCCACGGCATTTCTGGCTTTGCTGGCGGTGAAGGGACTGGCGCAGGACTCCGCCAGCACAACTGCCGTCCCGCCGTTGACTCCCAATGTGGCGGCCATCGTGAACTTGAGACAGGCGAAAATCAGCGACGACACCATCATTGCTTACATCAATAACTCCGGGAACACCTACGGCCTGAACGCGGCACAAATCATTTACCTGCACCAACAGGGCATTTCCGATGCGGTCATCACGGCGATTTTGAATCAGCCCAAGCCGGGAATCGCCACGGCAACGGTTCCAATGCCGACAACCCCCGCGCCACAACCGCTGGCTTCTGCGACCTATGAGCAACCGGCGGTAACTTACGTCGAATCCGAGCCGACCACGTATTACTGTTACGAGCCGTATTACTATCCGGTTTATAGCAGCTATTACTGGCCTTGGCCGGTGGTTGTCTCCTATGGTTGGGGCGGATACAGGCACATTGGCGGCTGGCATGGGGGCGGCTGGTATGGGGGCGGCGGCGTGCGCAGCGGTGGATTCGTGCATGGGGGCGGCTTTGCACATGGCGGCGGATTTGTGCATGGCGGTGGCGGTGGACACGCTGGTGGGCGTCATTAGTCAACCAGTTGCGGAGAGGGTTTCGGCGATGTTGGCCGCCACTGCGCAAAACGGCTTTTGCTTTCAGGGATTACCTTGTAAAAATTTGTTCTGACCGTGGTGAATAGTGTGACGGGAGAGCCGTCAACCGCACAGTTTGGCCATCAGGTGCCTTCTGGCTGCGCATTAAACACGTTGCGGTCGGCACGTCTCTGCTCTGCCACTGCAAACTTACAGGACGCTTTCGGTCGCGCCGCACATGAGATAAACGTCCGGCCCGGACGGGAGCGCGCGAAAGAAATCCTCACCCAACCGCTCGACGAGTGCCTTGGGCGGCGGGAAAAGCCAGAGTTGCCCGGAAGTCATGCGGCAATTCCAGCAGAGCGGGGTTTGTTGCGCAAAATTTTTTGCGATTGCCCAAAATCCATCGCGGCTTACGATGCTGTCGAATCTGCATGGCTAAGACTGGCGCTCCGGCCGAAGGAGGCGTAGCTTCTGGTCATGCGGATTCTGCTGTTTAGCGGCAAGGGTGGCGTGGGTAAAACCAGCCTTTCGGCAGCCACCGGCACCCGCCTGGCGGACCTGGGCTATCGAACCCTGGTGATGAGCGTGGACCCGGCGCATTCGCTGGCCGATGTCTTCGACCTCGATTCGGGTCTGTTCGATGCCAAAACGGCTGAGCCCTTCCAGGTTGCCGACCGCCTCTGGATTCACGAGGTCAACATCCAGAAAGAGATCAAAAAGAATTGGCAGCGCATCTGGTCCTACATCAGCTCCCTGCTGCGCACCTCCGGCCTAAGCGAGGTCGAGGCGGAGGAGATGGCCATTTTCCCGGGCATGGAGGAACTCAGCGCCCTGCTTTACGTCAACGAATGGCATAAGGAGCGGCGTTATGACGTGATCGTGCTGGATTGCGCGCCCACCGGTGAAAGCCTGCGCTTCGTCGCCATGCCCACCACGATGAAATGGTATATGCAGCACATCTTCCCCATCCAGCGCGGGGTGCTGCGGGCGGTGCGCCCCATTGCCAACCGGGTCGCCCCGTTCGAGTTGCCTCCCGACAGCTACTTCGCCAGCGTCAAGGACCTGTTCACTCGCATTGAGGGCATTGATGAGCTGCTGGAAGACCCGCGTGTGACCAGCGTGCGGCTCGTCACCAACGCCGAAAAAATGGTCGTCCGCGAGACCCAGCGGGCGTTTGTCTATTTCTCGATGCACGGTTTGACGGTGGACCAGGTGCTGGTGAACCGCGTGCTGCCCGACGATGTGGAAGATGCCTTTTTCCGGGAGTGGCGGCGCACGCAGGCCCGGTTCCTCAAAGAGATCGAGAGCTATTTCGATCCGGTGCCGATGCGCTGTGTCCCGCTGTTCCGGCACGAGGTCCTGGGCCTCGAGCGGATTCGTGAGGTCGCCCGCGAGATGTTCCAGGGCAAGGAAGACCCGGCGGCAGTCACCCGCACGGAGCGGCCCTATTCTTTCCGCAAGCGGAATGGCGTGTATGAGGTCCGGCTCCAAGCGCCCTTCGCGGCGAAGGCTGAAGTTGGCTTGTTCAAGAAAGGTGAAGAGCTGGTGGTCGAAGTCGGCACCGTTCGCCGGCACATCGGCCTGCCCAACTCAATGGCTGGACTGTCGCCGGTCCGGGCGCGGCTCGATGGCGGCACGCTGGTCGTGGAACTCCAGGAAACAATATGAAAACCAAAAACAAACGATCCCGAAAGACAGAATCCGGCCCGTGTCTGTGCCAGGGCACCGGTCCGCTCCTAACCGAATTGCTAAGGCGACTGGGTCCGCCCGAACCGGCGCGGCGACATTTCGACGCCGCCCGGCTCGAGTTTCTCAAAGGATTGCGCGCGTTGCTGGATGCGCGCATTGCCCAATGCTCGAAGCGCAATGCCAGGGGCGAAAAGATCAACGTCGAATAAGGAATTCCGGGCCGGAAATCTCGCGCCTCTCGTCCGGGCGGTTGCGCGGTCAGCCGCTCGACTGCCTTCTCCGCATGGGAATGGGGAGAAGGTGGCGGCAGCCGGATGAGGTGAAAAGGGCAGGCGGGAAAAGCCAGAGTTGTCCGGCAGCCATGCGCCGATTTCAACACGGCCCAACCCGACGTTTAACTCCCTGCTTTGCAACCGGTGCAGGTTTAGCAAATATCGTGGTCATGGCTAAGGGAAATTCACAAAAACCATCCAACGGCTCGGCCGTCGAGCGGTTCCGGCTCTTCCTGATACGTGCAGGTGGAATGCAGCACGTAATGGTTGTAAATGTCGTTGATCCACGATTGGGAATTGCGCGAGAAGTGATGTGATTGCCTTAACAGTTGTGGCTTCGGTAGCCTGCTTCAGGAACGCTTCAGGTTTGATGAAGTCTGCAATGTTTGTGGTTTTCACAATTTGCTTGGCAAAACGATTTTCACCTGAAGGTTTTAATCATTTCAGCCGGTTGATTTTGATTTCCTTCTCGAGTTCCTTGAATTCCAGGTCGCCGGTGACGAGTTCGGCCTTTTTCTCCTTCGCCAACGCGGCGGCGAAGGCGTCGGCCAGGCTCATCTTGAATCGCGCCTTGTAATCGGCGGCGGTGTCCGCCAGCGGCCGGGTTGTCGAATGAAACTCAATTGGCAGGCCTTGAAGTATTTTGGCGGCTTCCCCCCAAGCTTCCGCGCCGTCCTTTTTTACAATGGAGTATTTGACCTCGGCATAGTTCACGTCCGTCATTTGCAATGGGGCATCCTTTTTGCCCGCGGCCACGAGCAGGTTTTCCACGGTTTCGGCGCCCGGTTCGTCGCGGAAATAAGCAATGAGCGCGAAGCTGTCGAGCACCTTAGCGGACATGGCGCTCCTCCAGTTTCCTTTCCTGCTTTTTGTGCCCGGCCCATTCCTCCGCCAGCGGCTTGTCGCCGGGCTTGCGCTTGAGGATTCCGCGCCCGCGCCGGATGAACGTGCCGGTCACGGGTTTAAGGAGGATGCCTTCGGGCGTGGCGATGACCGCCGCCTTGGTGCCTTCCTCAATCTCAAATTCCCGGCGCAGGCGGCGGGGAATGACGACCTGCCCCTTGGTGCCGAAATTGACAGTTTCAATCTTGTAAGTCGCAATCATGGCTTGAAGTTATACCAGAACGTAAAAGTATGTCAACAATTATTTTGTATGAATTTTGCTCCGAGGCTGACTCCGGCGGGTGTGCGCCGGAAAGTTGGCAGCGTCAACTTTTTGAAAACCTGAAATCATGAAAGCCGCAAGCAGCCACGCAAAAAAACTTGCCTGCGAACCGGTGGTGGCTACCGTCTGGCGCATGAGCAACCGCTTTGTTTTTCCCCTGCTTTTGGGACTGGGAGCGGCGGCGGCCTCCGCCGGCGTTTTGCCATTGCCAGTCGTTTCCACCACGCGCGAACCGGTCACCAATTCCTATCATGGAGTCGCCGTGGTGGACGATTACCAATGGCTCGAAGACGGGGCCAGCCCGGCCGTGGGCGAATGGACGCGCCGGCAAAACGAGCGCACCCGCGCTTGGTTTGACCAATTGTCGTTCCATGACGGACTGGAGCAGCAACTTTCGGAACTGGTCGGGGAGGAATCTGCCAGCTACGGCCTGGCGGATTGCCGGGGCGGCATCATCTTTGCCACGCGCTTCAAGCCGCCGGCGCAGCAGCCGGTGCTCGTCCGGCTGAAATCGGTTTATCCGCCCGCCCTGCGAAAAGTCGTGTTCGATCCCAACGCCTGGAACACGAACGGCACGACGGCGATGGACTGGTTCGTGCCGTCCAGGGACGGGCGGCTCGTGGCGATTTCTCTGTCCAAGAACGGCAGTGAAGACGGGGTGCTGCATTTCTTCGATACGGCCACGGGCCAAGCGCTGCCGGACATCATTCCCGGCGTGCAATATCCGACGGGTGGCGGCAGCGCCGCGTGGAAAGCCGACGGCACAGGCATTTTTTACACGCGTTATCCTCACGCCGGTGAGCGGCCGGAGGGCGACCTGCACTTTTACCAGCAAGTCTGGTTTCACCGGCTCGGCACGCCGGCCAATGCCGACACTTATGAGCTGGGACGTGATTTTCCCCGCATCGCAGAGATTGGACTGGACGCGAGCGAGGACGGCCAATGGCTCCTAGCCACGGTTGCCAACGGCGACGGCGGCGACTTCGCCCATTACCTGCGCAACGCCTCCGGATCGTGGCAGCAGCTCACGCGGTTCGAGGATGGGATCAAAGTGATCAGGTTCGGCAAGGACGCGGCGTTGTATCTGCTTTCCAAAAAGAACGCGCCGCGCGGAAAAATCCTGCGCCTGCCGCTGGCGGACCCGGATTTGGCGAAAGCCACGGTGGCCGTGCCGGAAGGAAAAGGCGTGGTAGGCGAATACGAGCCGTCCGCAGGGGGGCTTTACATCGCGGTGATGGAAGGCGGGCCGTCGCGCCTCTGGTATTATCCCAAAGCCGGCCCGCCGGTCGAAGTGCCGGTGCTGCCGGTTTCAGCTGTGGGCGGGCTGCACTGCTGGCATGGTGACGAACTGGTTTTCGCCAATAACAGTTTTCTCAAGCCGCCGGGCTGGTATGAGTGGGAACCGGGAATGAAACAGCCACGCGCAACGGCGTTCCAGATGACTTCGCCGGCAAACTTCGACGACATTGAAGTCGTCCGCGAATTTGCCACGTCAAAGGATGGAACGAAGATACCGATCAGCATCCTGCGGAAAAAGGGAATCAAACTGGACGGGAAAAACCCGACGGTGCTCTACGGTTATGGCGGATACGGCATCAACCTCACGCCGGCATTCAATGTCACGCTGCGCATCTGGTTCGACGCCGGCGGCGTTTGGGCGATTGCCAATCTGCGCGGCGGCGGCGAGTTCGGNNTTCGACGATTTCATCGCCTGCGCGGAACATCTCATCGGGCGTAAATATACCCGCCCGGACAAACTGGCCGTGATGGGCGAAAGCAACGGCGGCCTGCTGATGGGCGCGTTTCTGACGCAGCGACCGGACCTGGCCCGCGCCGTCGTTTCCCGCGTGGGCATCTACGACATGCTGCGCGTGGAACTGGACCCGAACGGCGCGTTCAACACGACCGAGTTCGGCTCGGTGAAGGATGGTGACCAGTTCAAGGCGCTTTACGCCTACTCGCCCTATTTGCATGTGACCAACGGTGTGGCGTATCCCGCCGTGCTCTTTCCGTGCGGCGAAAATGACGGGCGGGTGAACCCGGCGCATTCACGCAAAATGACGGCGCGGTTGCAGGCCGCAAGCGGTTCCGGCCTGCCGGTTCTGCTCCGCGTCACGGCCACCGCCGGCCACGGAATGGGTT
The DNA here is from genome assembly GCA_003152145.1 of Limisphaerales bacterium. The sequence goes on along the minus strand of PLZL01000373.1, from coordinate 9,720 downwards.
CCTCGCTCAAAGACCGCGTGGCGGAACAGGCCGACATTCATGCCTTTCTTTTTCAGGAACTCGGCGTGGACACATCGCCGTGGACGTTCCAATAATGCGGTTCGCCAAAATGACGAACGCTGACAAGTGGAATTTTTCGCCCGCCCGCAAAGCCGTCACGGTCCGTGGTTAAAGTTCAAAGGCGGAACTCAACTTTTCGGGTGCTAAAACAAAAAGGGGATAAGCCGTTTTGTGCGCGTCATGTAGCCGCAATACGGCTGGCCCGGCGTTTCCACGAGTGCCTTCTCCTCCACGCGAATGCGATAGGCGACGATGGCCAGCGGGACGATGCCCAGGGCGATGAAGCTGATCCAGTTCGCCAGCGCCTGAATCTGCTCTTGCTTGCTATCCGGCTCGCGGTTTCCCGGCCCGCAACACACGCAACGAAAAGCCCCGCCCGTTCTCGAACGGTTTCCGTCTTCACGCGGCTTCGACGCGACCAGCGACCGTCGCGGTGACTTCCAGCACCGGATAACGCACGGTTGCCAGTCCGTAGCTCTTGTAGGTCTGCGCGAACAGTTCCGTCTCCACCATGCCCGTCCAGTCCGCCAGCGTAAGAAATTTCATCGGCTTGCCCGTGATCTGGTGAAGACCGTCCTTCACTTTTGTGACTTTCTTACTGTCCTAATGTCGAATTGTTACGGGATCCTTTTATACATCCTAAAATGTGGTCCTGCAGTAGGGATATTAAAGACCTCGGAGTCGATGTTCCATCCTTGCTTTTCGTAAAAAGGGACAGCAGGCATACGTGCATTGCACCAGAACAGGCGTATTGCAGAATCGGCGATAAGCGTTTCTTCGGCAGTCTTCAACAACAAGACACCGAAGCCGCAGCCCTGGTGAAGTGGGTCCGTGCACATGCCCCGGAGTTGCCATGCTGACTCTGATTTATACGAATTGAACATGAAACTCGCACAGCAAACGAGTGGCGTAATATCTTCGAGTGGCGTGGGATGGAAGAGCGCGATATGCCACGTCGATAAGTCGTCATCTCCTTTAAATTGCGCCGATTCCGGAGGAAGACCCGCTCGGAGGAGGCGATGACGCAGGTTCAAGATGACATCCACAGGCACTCGGTATATTGCCGTTCGTTTTTCGGGATTAGTTTTCAATAGTTGGTTCATATATCTAAAGTTCTATTTTGGGAAACTGGTTTGGATTGGATATTATACTTATTGTATAATTCGTCAATTATGTCCGTAAGTGAACAAGAAAAGTTAAAGAGTATATTTTCCAGCTCGGCCTGCACCCGGCATACCTTGAGCATGAGCGGGACTATGTGGAAACGATCCTAACGGGTTGCAGCTGGTTCCGGCCAAAGACTTGTGAGCTTTTGCTTGCCTCCGGGAATCCTGCCTCACCCCCCACCCTATTTCGGCGGGAGCCCTCCAGCCGCAAAACATCCCAAGACTTTGGCAGCAGCGGGCGGGCGAGCAGGCGCGGATTTTCTTCCAGGCATTCAGAAACCCGCCCCAGCCCGCTTGATCCGCCCTGACGAGTCTGAACGGGTTAACGCAGCAGCAGTTTAACGCCAACTCACCCCAAAATGGAATCCCGACTCGTCTTCGTAGCCTAGGGGCACTCGGTTCAGCACTGCCGTCCATAGCCGGTCAAGGATTCCACTCAAATACCCGCCGGCAACGTCTTCGCGAGAGGGCGAAGGATCATTTCGCTCCTTGCCATCGTTCGCCGGTTGACTGTCCGAAGTCATGTTTGAAACCTAGATGAACCAAAAGAAATGAATCTCTCCCTATATTAGCAAAACGCCAGTAAAAGTTGTTCACAAAATATCCTCTTGAACAACGCTGGCTTCCGCTTCGTGGCTATGCGGTATTCGGCTTCGCCTCATGCACGGTTTATCCCCCTCGCCTCTCCAGAGAGACCTCGTTCGCCGCCGCCCTCTTTCCATTATAACATCCGCTTCGCGTCCGTTGCGTCAAGAGTGCGGACGGCTCACTCTCCAGCCGCCTTGCGGAACACCATTGGCCAGCGCCCATTCCAGTGCTGCCCGATCCACGCCGGCCTTCCCGCCCGCAGCACGCGCAACGAAAAGCCCCGCCCGTTCTCGAACGGTTTCCGTCTTCACGCGGCTTCGACGCGACCAGCGACCGTCGCGGTGACTTCCGGCGCCGGATAACGCACGGTTGCCAGTCCGTAACTCTTGTAGGTCTGCGCGAACAGTTCCGTCTCCACCATGCCCGTCCAGTCCGCCAGCGTCAGGAATTTCATCGGCTCGCCGGTAATCTGGTGATGCGTCCGTTGTTCGACCACCAGCCCGCACGTCACCCCCGTTTCGCCGACATGCTCGCCCAGCCGCGCGACCGGGCAATACGTTTCCCAGGACATGTCTTCAAACAGTTCCAGCGGATGGCTGTCTGATGTCGGGGGAAATCACGGCGTCGTGACTTTGAGCCGGTAAAAGCGGGCGGGCAAATTTGTCGCCGGGTCGGTCACGGTTTGGGTTGTTGCGCTGCCAAGAATTCCATTGGTCAGTGCCGCCCAGTTTGTGTTCAATAAATTTGCAATCCATTCGACCGCGTAATGCCGGTTCGTCAGCGTTAAAAATGACAGCGCGAATCCGTTTTGCATCGCCGATGAATCAATTCTCGGCGGCGGTTCGGGATTGATCGTCAAAATTAGATTTGCGTTGCCCGTTCCATTTCTGTTGATGGCGCGAATTGTGACGGCAAAATTTCCAGTCACGGAAGGGATTCCGAAAATTCTTCCGCTGGCCGGGTCGAAGGAAAGTCCGACCGGCAGGCCAATCACAAAAAAGCTCGTCGGATAATTTGTAGCAGTGATTGCATAATTGAAACTTGCCGACAAATTTCCCGTCGCCGTCAGCGTGCTCGTGATGACGGGCGCTGGAGCGACGCCGTCGTAAATGATTATCGTCAGCGAATTGGTGGTCGAGCCGGTGGAATTATTGGCGGTGATTGTCGTGTTGAAAGTGCCGGTGTTCGTCGGCGTGCCGGTGATCGCGCCGGTGAGGGAATTCAACACAAGTCCAGACGGCAGGCCGCTCGCGCTGAAACTGGTAGCGACGCTGGTTGCCTGAATTGTGTAATTGAAAGGCGTGTTCACAAACCCGTCCGCGATGGCGGAACTGGTGATGACCGGCAGCGGCAATTTCACCGTCAACGCGAGATTGCCGTAGCCCGTGCCAGTCGCGTTGGTCGCGCCGATCTGAATGTTGTAAGTTCCGACGATTGTCGGCACGCCGGATATCACTCCGTTGCTGAACGTCAAACCCGGCGGCAAATTTGTCGCGCCAAATCCGCCCGGACTGCCGCTGGCCGTGATGGTGTAAGTGAACGGCGTGCCGACAATGACGGAAGCCGCCGCCGCGCTGGTGATGACGGGCGCACTTGGTGTGGCGCTGACGGCAATCGTCTTGTCCTGATTGGTCATGTGCAGGTCGTCGAAAGCGCGCAGTGTGAAAGTATAATTACCGGGAAGATTCAAATTGCTGACGGCGGTGTTCGTCGCGCCTTGATGATCGAATTGAGGATGCGCGCCGGCGGGAATTGTTTTTATCGCCCACCAATGGCGCAAGGGTTGGTTCGTCGAGCCGCTGGTCATCGCCGAAAGTTGAATCGCGTTCGTTGGCAGCGTCACGCTGGACGGCGTTGCCGTGATGGAACTGATGACCGGCGCGGAAGTCGCAGGTTTAACCGTGCAGATGATTTGCGCGGTGAGATCGGGATGGCCGGGATTGGTCACGTTGATCTGAAAAAGATAATCGCCGGGCACGGTCATGTTGGTGGCGTTGGCGCGCAGGCTCACAAAAATATAAATCGTCCCGTCCACGCCCGCGTTTGCTCCGGCGGGCTGGCTCACGAGACTCCAAGTGCCGCGCCCGTTGAAGCTGCTGTTCGCCAAGTCGGAAATTCCGGCCTGCACAATCGCGGACGAAGTCGGCAGTTCGATATTCGCGTGCGTCGTGCCGCTCGGATCGCCAAAGACAAGTCCGTAAGGCGCGGCGATTCGGAATCCCGTCTGGCCCAGAACCGGCGGCGGATTGGAATCATAGACGGCCAGATACACTTGCTTCGACGAAATGTTCGTTCCGTCGCTCACGTTCACGTTGAAAATGTAAATACCGGCCACGGTCAATCCGTTGACGACCGTTGTGGCAGCGTTTGAATTTTCGAACACCGCGTTCGCTCCCGCCGGTTGATTCGTCACCGACCAGCGATAGGTCAGCGCGTCAAGTTCGGGATCGCTGGCCGTGACTGAAAGCGTCGCCGTGTTCGTCGGCGACACGATGTATCCCGGACGCGCGCCCCAAACCTCAATCGTGGGCGGCTGATTCGTGCCGGAATATGGATACAATGTCGTGACCGCTGAACCGCCCGCCACGTTCGTCAGCACCAATGTGCCGTCTGCCGCCACCATGCGGATGCCAAGTTCTTGAAATGAAGTCGCGCCCACCCCCGCTTTCGACAGGCCGTAACTGCCCGGCGGCAACCCGCTCAAATTGACCGTTTGCGCCGAACCCGAAGTGTTCTCGATGACGGTCGTGATTTTTCCGCTTTCCGAAAACGCGAGGACACGAAACAAAGGATCGCTCGCAGCGGTGCCGATTCGCACCGCGCCTGGACAGACGTAGTGCATCAATTCGCGGAGGCGAAAATAAGTGGACGCTGGCGTGAACGCAGTCAGTCCCGCATTCGGAACGAGCGTGAGGCTCGCGCTGTATGCCACTTCCCAATATGAAACGCCGGCGAGGACAAGATCGTTGAACAAATCGTCGAAGGTGGGATTGCCCATTTCCGTCTGAGCCGTCGTGAGACCTTTCGCTTTTCCAAAATCGCGCAAGTAAGTCCGATACGGATCAGCCGTGCCGTAATTGTGAAATGAAATTCGTCCGACAGACTGCCACATATCGGGATCGCTTAATTCCGGCGTGATGTAATTCCAATCCGTCTGCGGCGCGACGGCTTCGGCATATTGCGACCGCGTCGTCAGGCCGTGCGCGGCGAATCGCGGGCCGAGCGCCTTGATGTCGTCCGCCAGAATCGTGGACGCGATTGACGGCTCGTTGTAAATCACGCCGTAATTGATGTTCAACCCGTAGTTGGTTCTGCAAAACAGCGCGCTCGCCCAGATTTGCTGCGCCCGCTCGCCCGGATGATTCATCACCCACGGCTTCAAGTCGGATGCGTGCGTTGGATAACCGGGACTTGAATAGATCGAAGACGGATACCCTTTTGCGACGATCCGATTCTGATAATAAACCAGATAACCGGCATCCTGCGCGTGCAGCGTGTCGCTCTCGAACAAGTTCCAGTCAACGACATCGCAATCACCGTGGTCGTTGCCGGTTCCGTCAATGCGCGGGCCGACTTCCCAAGTCCGCGTTCCCGTCAGCCCCAGATCATCCACCACAAAATCCAGATACTGATGATTCACCGGGTCGGCCAGCGACGGCGACAACATGGTGGCCGCTCCGGTCGTCCCGCCGAGAACACCGCCGCCGTGACCCCAACCTTCAATCGTCTGAAAAGTTTGCGCCCGGTCAATCACCACGTCCGCGTCCTGCGCGCCACGGCCACAAACCAGCATCGCCCCGACGAGCGGGGCGGCTTTTCTCAAAATGCTAATCACAGCTTAGAGTGACTATCGTTCAATTCCCCGCTGCCCGCAAACTGATTGCACGGCGTGCACTGCCGACACAGGGCGGTCATTGCCGGGCTTTCGATGTGATGCATGGCCCGCGCGCCGCCGGAAATCATTTCCCAAACCTGCGGGTCTTGCCACGGCTCAAGCGCGTTCAAGTCCACGGTGACGCCGCGTTTGGCCAGAGACGCTTTTACTTCACGAAGGAGGCGTTGGGTCACAACAGCAAGGCGGTCCATCGCGCCTATGCCAAGCGCGCCTTGATGAAAATTCCCTTGTTGGAAGATTACGAGCCAGCAACCACGAATGCTCAGAAAATTGGATAAATGATTCAATTACTGGATTGGCCCCTGCGAATTGACGATGAATGCTCCGGCCATAACAACGGCAGGCAGCAGTCCATACCTTCTGGCTGATGGCCAAAGCCTGTTCGGCGTAAGATTCTGCTTTGGCAGAATCCCCCATGTCATGATAAAGAATTCCCAGATGAGACAAACTTGTGGCCGTATCCTTGGCTCCTACTCCAAGAACCTTTTGGTTGATGGCGAGTGCGCGCAACAGGAGTGGCTCGGCCTTGGTAAATTTACCCATCTGCCTATAAACCGACCCCAAATTCATGAGATTACGCGCCGTATATTGATGCTCCGGGCCGAGAACTTTCTCCCGAATGGCCAGCCCGCGTTCGAACATTGTTTCTGCGTTGGTGTAGTCACCCAAACTTTGATACATCCCGCCTAAATCGTTCAGACAATCGGCTGTCGCTGGATGCTCCGGCCCTAAAGTATCTTCGGATAATCTCAACGCCTTGATCGCCAAGGCCAATGCCTCCGCATTTTGCCCCTGTTGATGGAGCTGCAATATCCGCTTATTCAAGGCCTCCACTGCTTGCACATCTTGATCAGAAGCAACCGCCGACCATGCCAGAAGAGTTGCGCAGGACACAATAGAAACGAAACTCGATCTCATGCCTGCTCATTCTTTAACAGTTTCACTGCCGCGTCAAATCCAAGTAATTTAATTATTATAATGAATGACCTTCAATGTTCATGTGCCATTTATTCATCGGCGTTTGGAGTGATGACGCGAACATTCAAACGCTGGTCATCAACAGCACCAGCTTTGTCAACGGGCGCGATGGCGAGTTTGCGATCACCTCCGTTTCTGTCTCCGATGTTCCAGAGCCAGCCACAGCCGCCTTACTTGGCCCCGCTGTCATAATCGCCGGCCTGTATCGGCTGAAACCGCACCGGCATCTTTCTGTCCGGCTGGAATAAGGACAGATCGAGTTATTCGATACCAGAAACCATGCCGTCAATTGTTTCGAGCGCGTTGCCCTCAAGCCGATTGTTCACGTAAATGAAAGTCTTGCGATCCGGCCCGGCTGCTTTTCCCTCGGCAATCAACGCCCTGCCCGCCTCGCGTGCCTCTGGGTTCATTTCCTTTACCTTGTCGTATGGCTGGAATGTCTTTACCGCCTCATCGTATTTGCGGCCTGGCTTTAGCAGGAATCGCGCGGCCAGCAGGCGCGGATTGGTTTGGCTGCCCGGCATTGCCATCTGTTCGCTGACGGGTAGCATCGCATCCCATGAATTGAAAACGTGCGTGACGCCGCGCCGGGCCAGATAGCCAAAGTATTCAGGTGTCAGCCAGTGCTTGTTGCGCATTTCAATCGCGTAGGGCCAGCCCTTCGGCAGCTTGCGGAGAAATCCGTCGAGGTCATTGACGAAATCGTGCCCGTGTTTGTAGTCGCTCGGCCAGAATCTTGTGAACTCAAACATGAGCACGCCGACCTTGCTGCGAATTTCTTCGCACGGTTTGAGAAACGCTGTTGCGAACAGGTCCGCGTTGAGAAAATCCTGGTTCGATTGCCCGGCCTTCGCGCCAAACCGTGCCAAGTTTGGAAACTTTTTGATCGTCACCGTGTCTGTCACCTTGAAGCCGAAACGGAAATCATCGGGCACGGCGTCCGCCAGTTTCTGGAGATACTCCGGGCGTGGAAACGTGTAATACGCGGCATCCACGCTCACCGTTTTGAAAACTTCCGCATATTCATTCAAACAGTCCTGCTCAAAGCGCGTCTTGGCGACTTTGCCGCGATACTCATAACGAGCCGGCGTGTAAAGCTGCCCAAACCAGCCTTCGTATTTCCAACTGGATGTGCCGACATACACGCCTTTGGCGGCGAGTGCCGCCGCCTTTTTTCTCATCTGGTCACGGTCAAAGGCCATGCGAAAGCCTGTCGCTGTCGAGAAACGAAGTCAACTCGTTGCAGAAATCATCCGAAGCGGCGTTCACCACTTGGCCCTTTTGGTAAAAATTTCCGCGCGGATGAATCGGTCGAGTCGTCTCACTCTGCCGCCGGCGAGCCTCCCCCGCCCCCTGCCGCCGACACAGCCTGACACAAAACTGACCGGATTTTGTCTCTGACACACTTCCGACACACACTTGCAGGTTGACACAACCTGACACGAATTTATCCGTCACGCTTCGCCGCTAGATGCAAAGAAAAGCCTTGACTTGATTGGTGTTTTGTGTGTCATCCCGTTGCGATGAATGACACAAACGCTTGCAACAAGCGGCAACGGGCAACCGTTGGAAACACCTCAATTTGCAGGTTGGAACCCTGCAGCGCGCACCAGTCTTCGCTTGCAGCGCAGAGCCGAGCGAAGACTGCCGCGCCGGAGTGCGCAGCACGAAGGCGGGTTGAAACTTTCGTTCAGCGTTGCGCTTCAAGCTTCGGCTCGGCAGGCCACCATTCCACGCAACTTTTTTCTTCCGCCGGAGTTTGAAGACATGAACCGTGAAACCAACATTCTCTAATCGGAGCGGATTATGCGTAAATTTTGCGTTGTTTTGATTGCCGCTGGCTGCGTGCTGGCCTTTGCCGCGCACGCGCAGGACACCAACGCGCTCAAGACCGAGATCGGGATTTTTGAGTCGCAGACCGGGGTGGTCATCGTCAAGGGCTTCGGCCCGGTCGGGTCGGTTTCCACAGGTGCCGCCATTGTTTCCGTGCGCTGCAAGGAATCCTCAAGCGCCGCCACCGGCCACAAAGATTATGGCATCGCCGTTGAAATTGAAGTGAACCAGCGGCGGGGATTGGCCATTGTGGATTATGACGAACTGGATTCGCTGCTCAACGGCATGGATTTCATCGGCAAAATCACCTACGGTGTGACTGCACTGCCCGGTTTTGAGGCGACCTTCACCACCAAGTCCGGTCTGCAATTGATCGCTTTCGGCAACAAGCAGCAGGGCGGCATCCGGACTTTCCTGCAATACGATGACGGCCCCAGAATTCCGCTCGCGTCGGATCAATGGACTCAACTGGCCAAGCTGATCGAACAGGCAAAAACCACGCTCGATTCGTTAAGAACGCCCAAGTGATTTTTGCAGCATCGTGTCGCGCTGCGCCCAGTCGGGATTCGGGTGCGGATAATCCAGATTGTAATGGAGCCCGCGGCTTTCCGGCCGCATCGAGGCGCAACGCACAATTAACTCCGCCACCGTCGCGATGTTGCGCAATTCCAGCAGGTCGCTCGTCACGATGAAATTCCAGTAATACTCGTGGATTTCCTCCTGCAAATTGGCGATGCGCGTTTGGGCGCGCGCCAGCCGCTTGTTCGTCCGCACGATGNNAATCCCACATCAGCCGCCGGATTTCGTCCCAGTTGTGCGAAACGACGACGAGTTCATCCGGGTTGTGCGCATTGCCGGACTGCCAGAGCGGAATTTTGGCGTCAATTTTCTGCGGCGGATTTAATACGACTTTCTCCGCCGCGCGATGCGCGCAGACCAGCGCCTCCAGCAGCGAATTGCTGGCCAGCCGGTTCGCGCCATGCAGACCCGTGCAGGCCACTTCACCGACGGCACAAAGTCCGGCGATGTCCGTCTCGCCGTCCACGTTCGTTGTCACGCCGCCGCACTGGTAATGGGCCGCCGGCACGACGGGAATGGGCTCCTTGGTGATGTCAATGCCGTAGCCCAGACACGTCTGGTAAATGTTCGGAAACCGTTCGATGATAAATTTCGCCGGCTTGTGCGTGATGTCCAGCAGCA
>PLZL01000351.1 GCA_003152145.1 Limisphaerales bacterium | reverse complement strand
GGCGCGTGGTCGCTGCACAAAATCTCAATTGTGCCGTCGGCCAGGCCTTCCAGAATCGCCTCACAGTCGCGCGCGGAGCGGAGCGGCGGGTTCATCTTGAAATTCGTGTCGTATTTCGGCCAAGTGGGACAGGCATCTTGCCTGTCAGAAACAGGCTGGAAGCCTGTTCCACTTTGAAATTTGGCCAGACCTTTTCCGTCGGCGTTCCAAAACTTTTCACTGCCGGCCACCGCCGCATCGGTGAGTGTGAAATGATGAGGGCACGCCTCGCCGGAAATGGGCACGCCCCGTTTCTTCGCCTCGCGCAGCAGCGCCACGCTGCCCGCCGCGCTCAAGTGCTGGCAGTGGATTTTCGCGCCGGTGAGTTCGGCGAGCAAAATGTTCCGCGCGACAATCACTTCCTCGCCCGCCGAAGGCCAGCCGCGCAGTCCGAGCACGGTGCTCCAGTAACCCTCGTGCATCACGCCGTCGGTCACGAGCGAATAATCCTGGCAATGGTCCATCACCGGCAGGTCGAACATTTTCGCGTATTGGCAGGCGTGGCGCATGAGTTCGTGGTTCTGGACGCAATGGCCGTCGTCGGTGATGGCCACGACCCCGGCGCGCTTCAACCCGCCGATGGGCGCGAGTTCCTCGCCGGCGATGTTCTTGGTGATGGCACCGGTGACGAAAACGTTCACGACTCCTTCGCGCGCCGCGCGTTCGCGGATGAGCGCGACGGTCCCGGCGGTGTCAATCGCGGGCGACGTGTTGGGCATGCAGACGACGGAGGTGAATCCACCGCGCGCGGCGGCGGCGGTGCCGGTGGCGAGACTCTCCTTCGCGGTCTGGCCCGGCTCGCGCAAATGGACATGCAAATCAATCAGACCAGGGCAGATGATTTTTCCACCTGCGTCGAATCGCTCAATTCCCTTCGGGGCGGAAAGATTTTTGCCGACGGCGGAAATTTTGCCGTCAACGATGAGCACGTCCGCGGGGGAATCAAAATGATTTGCGGAGTCAACCACCCGTCCGCCGTTCAGAAGCAGCGAATTCATCGGCGCGAGCATAGCGCGGCGCGGTTGACAAGGCAAGCGCGGGCATTATGCTTGTGGCACTCGGCGCAGGCGGGCGTAGTTCAATGGTAGAACGGAAGCCTTCCAAGCTTCACACGTGGGTTCGATTCCCATCGCCCGCTCCATTCATAATCAAGCACTTACGTAGTAGTGCAGTAAATTTAACCCCCGAATTATTTTCCCCCGAACCCCCGCAACCGTTGATTTCACGCTGCCCGCAGGATTTGTTCAGCGCGTGGCGGCAGGTTGGATACCGCCTTGTCATCTTTCGACTGTAAATTATTCTCGCCCTGTTCCTTCAAATTATTCCGGCCCGTGCGCCACTGGGCGAAATCCTGCCAAAAGACGACCCCGCGAAAAACCGGAAAATCGGGAAGGTGAAACCACTCACGCGCGGTCGAGTAGGAGATCCCGGCCAGCACGGCAAATTCCTTGGCGTTCAACCCCTGGTCCAACCGGCGCTTTTCCAGAACATCCTTCAGCCGGATGCCGCGAAGTTGTTTGTCATTTGGCATCTTATTCGTTGGAAAGTTTGAACCCGTTTGCAAACAGCGGGTGCCGGTGTCCCAATAGTTTGACGTTCCCCCACGACCCTTCTTTGGTAACATATTTCGCGCAATAATCGGCCACATCATCCCGTCTGTTCACCGGATCAATTCGCGCACGACTGTAACAGTGAAACCATTTCTCCCAAATCTCTCGCCGCGATTTGCCATTGCAATCACACCACAGCGCGTGGACATGGTAGCCATCCCGCTCTGGATTCTGTTCCAGCGCGTAGAAATACGACGCGTCCGGCATTTTCGTCCGCATGAACTTCTCACAACACCTCGTCGCCGAATGGATCCTGCTGCCGCCACCGTCACCGGAGGCGGCCGCCGGTGAATTTCTGCTGGGCACGATCTATTACGGCAAAAAAGCCAGTCTGCCCGCTGTATCTGCGCGAGAATAATTTCCTGCGCCATATTTATTTCCCTATGTGCCACCACCGGTGCCGGCAAAACCAATGTCGCTCAATTATTGCTGCTCGGACTGTTGAACATACATCACAGTTTCCACCGCCGCCAGCAGGCCGTCGAACGAAGTGTTGAACTTCGCGATAAAACGCGTCCCGGCGACGGTGAGCTTCGTGGAACTCAATTTGCGCGAGATGACCGGGCCGAGCGGATGCCGGACTTTTTCCAGTCTGCCCACCCATTCCTCCTTGGTGATGGAGCGCTGAAAATATCCCGCCGCCGTTTCCCAACTTTGCGCGTAATTCCCGCCGTCCATGAGCGCCAGCCAGGCTTCCACGGCGGGCAGAGGATTTGATTTGGTCGCAGTTGGCTTCGCTTTATGCCGTTTCAATCATGAAAGCGAAGCCAATCAGCCCAAAGAAACCGAAGAAGCCGGAGAAGCCAAAGCACCAATGCCATCCGGGAATCGAACCTAGCGAGCCGAGAAAACCGAGAAAGCCGAGCGCGGAGACGTTGATCAGTTTGAGTGCCAGTGGAGATGTGAAGGTGATGTCGAACAAAATTTCAATGATGCGGACAATCCCCGTTTTTTTCGTCTGCTTGGTGGCTGCTGCACCATGAGCGACCCCTGGTTCGGCAGGCTGGATGCCCGCGATTCCTGAACTGACAATAGTTTCCACACACGTCTTCACTTCGCTGATTTGCTGATAGCGGAGTTCAGGATTTTTTTCCAACGCGCGCAGCACCACTTCATCCAGCCGCACGTCTATTTGAACTTTAGACGAAGGCGGTTCGATGCGTTTGCCGGGCAGTTCCCCGGTGAGCATCTGGTAAAACACCACACCCAGCGCGTAAATGTCCGCGCGGTTGTCCACTTCGTTGGGATGCTCGACTTGTTCCGGCGCCATGTAATTCGGCGTGCCCATGACTTTGCCCGACTCGGTGAGCGCCGGCGAACCGGCGACCGTTCCTCCGCCCGTCGTCGGTTCATTCCCAACCCCGACCAGTTTCGCCAGCCCGAAATCCGCCGCCTTCACACGGCCACGGCGATCCATCAAAATATTCTCCGGCTTGATATCGCGGTGGACGATGCCCTGGTCATGCACGAATTGCAGCGCGTCGCATATCTTCGGAACGATGGCCAGCGCCTCGCGCGATGAAATTCTTCCAGCGTGGAGCAACTGCCGCAGGTTTACGCCGTCCACAAATTCCATCAGGAAGAAATATACTTGCCCGGTAGGGCTGCCTTGCTGCGAAACCCCAATATTGGGGCTGACCATCAGGTCAGCCCTGCCAAACTCATACAGCGTCACGATGCCGGGATGATTTAATTTTGCCAGCGCCCTGGCCTCGCGCGTGAAGCGTTCAGCAAACGCCACGTCATGGCCGATGCCGGGCGGGAGAATTTTCAGCGCGACGATGCGGTCCAGTTGTTTCTGCCGCGCCTTGTAGACCGCGCCCATTCCGCCTTCGCCCAGCTTCGAAATCAGCTCGTAATCGCCGATGCGCTTTTTCGAGACGGTCTGGTTTTTGACGATGAATTCGAGTTGTTCGGTGCCAATGTACTTCTTCTCGATCATCAACTCGCCGAGCTTTTTGCGCAGGCCGGCGTGGGCAAACTCCGCCTGTGCGGCAGCGGCTTCGTTCACTTGCTCTTCGGTGACGAACCCCATGCGGACCGCCGCGCGGCCCAAACTTTCGACGGTGCCCTCCAGCGGTATTACTGCCGGCGCGGCGCCCGCCCCATTTGTCGTGGAAGAATCAGACATGCCTCAATCCGTATTTATTTTGCAGACCGCGCAAATAGGCAAATTCGAAAATTCAGCGGCCAGATATTCGCGGCGCAATTGCGTCGCCCACGGGCCGTTCCAGATTTCATACACACTTTGCTCGTGAACGTTCCCGAGCTTTACTTCCCGCTTATAATCCACGCAGCATAACACGGACTGCCCTTCCCACGTCAGCACCATTGTGTGAAATGGCCGCCGGCAGGTCGTGTTGGGCTTCATGTCCTCGGTGTCGCCCAACTCTTTCATTTCCTTCATGTCCAACTGATCGCCACGGTTGTCCATGTCGATCACGTGCATCTCGAAGCCTTCGGCTTCCCAGCGTTTCGTCATCGCGGGCACTTCCGGCGCGACCAGTTTCGTCTTCACCGTGTTGACGCGCACGCGCAGCTTGCGCTTGATCTCGGGATGCTCGCGCAGCCACTTGCAGAAGTACTCGAGATTCGCCATCGTCTTCTCGAACGGCAAAACCATGATTTTCTCATAGACGTCCTTGGTTTCGCCGTTGATCGAAAGGAAGACTTCGTTCACCAACTCGCTGCCGATCAACTCCTCGATCTTCTCCGGATAAAGTAACGACGCATTCGTGGTTAAATTGCGCACGGATTCGGGACAATATTTCTTGAGCTCCGCATATTTCTCGCCAAGCGTCCGATCCATCAGCGGCTCGTTGTCGAGGCACAGAATAAAGCGTTCGACCCCGCGCCCGGCGCATTCCTTGGCGATTTTCGAGAACGTGGCCGTGGTCATCCGTCCGCGCGGCAGTTCGTCTTTCAACTGCGGATACTGGCAAAACACACACCCGGCATTGCAGCCGAATTGCGTTTCAACCAGGATCGTCTTGGGAAAATCGGGCACGGGCTTGCGAAACACGCGATTGCGCACGCGCTCAAGCACGTTCGATTCGTCACCCGGATAGTAATACCATCGAGCCAAAGTCGCCGCCCCCAATTAACGTTTGAATATAAAGTTGGAATTCAATAAAGCCAGCGAATGATACCGGAAAAATGGGCGGTGGCAAGGGATAAGGTTTTAAGAAAGAATCAAATTACGGTGCGGTCAGAAGTCCTTTCCCAAATTTCAATGTCATTCCCCCCCCGCTTCTGCTATAGTCCCCCGATGCCATTCTCACAGATCAACCTCGCACCAAACATAGTCAAAGCCGTTAAGGCCATGGGCTATGTCGATCCCACTCCTATTCAGTTGCGTACAATTCCGCTCGCACTTGAAGGACACGACATCATCGGCAGCGCTCAGACCGGCACTGGAAAAACTGCCG
>PLZL01000096.1:971-7135 GCA_003152145.1 Limisphaerales bacterium | reverse complement strand
CGTCTATCTCTTGGGCGGATTCCGCCCGAAAAGCACATAGGATGGCGCGAGGCGGGATTATTGCAGCACGCCGGCAGCGGGTGTTGGCACACGGCCACCACTGGCGTCTGCCGTGACTCGTCCCGCAGGCACAACCGGAAATTCGCCAGCCACAACGCGGCTGGAAATGTGATCGCAAATCATTGCGTCCTAGAGGGACGCTGGAAAACATCCGCACGATTCCATCGTCCCTCACGGGACGAATTTCATTTGGTTCGCCAGGACCAGCCACTTCGTAGCTGGCTAATTTCCATGGTCGCTTCGCGACCGAATTCAGTTCATTCGGTTCATTTTGTCTCCAGCAGCTTTCCTTGACCGCGCCTGACAGCAGGGGTAAAAGGGTGTTGAAACTCATGGCCTCGGAAAAAACAAAAACGGCAATCATCATCAGTGTTGTGGCTTTGGTCGCGGTTTTGGTCCTCGGCGGAATCACATTTTTCTTCCTAAAAGTGAGGGCGCAGATGGTTCGCCAAAGGGAATTGACCGAATTGAAGCAGAATAATCCGGTGGAATATTACGTCCTGCACACGCCATTGACGCAAAAAGAAGACGAATTGAGGAGCGGGATGGTCGGCACCTGGCAATTGATGGGCGCAAAATCCGGGAGGACTGGCGGATTCGTTATGCTTTAGACACCCAGCCTTTATATCAAATCGTTCACTCTCACGAATTGGGCCATCGTCACTTATGACGCTGATTCCAATGTCCTTTATTCCGCCAGCGGCCATTACACGTTGCAGGGCGAGGGCTACACGGAATCCATCGAGGCGGCCACGGGGATGATGAGGCAATATCTCGGCGCGCACCCGCAATTCATAATCCGGCTGGACGGAGACAAATATTATCAAATGGGCGCCGGCAAAAATCCGTCGATTGAGGAAATGTGGCAGCGCGTCGAGTAATGTCCGATTGCTAAATCCATATCGGCCCCGGCCTCTGGCGTCTGCCGTAGCTCCGTCAGGCGCGGAATCTTTGTAGCCCGCGCATCTCTCAAATTTTCCCCGCCCCATCCGGGCGGCAGGCGGCGTGGACATTTTTTTCTTTCCCTNNGCCAGCCGTCCGGCCGGGCCCGCGGTTCGCGAACCCGCGCTTGCCGGTTCTGCGGGTGGTTGGGAATGACGAACGCACTTCCGATGAACCGCGTCTTGAGACATTTCTTTCACCTGCCATGGGTCTTGTCGGCGGCGGGGTGGTTGTTTCTAACGGCCGGACTGGCAACAGTTCAGGGTACAGAGACCAACAGCCTGGCCGGAGCGCTGAGGCCTTTTTACCTCATCGGGCACGGCGCGAACACGCTGGCGGCGGCCAGGGAATACATTGATTCGGGGGCCAACGGCCTTGAAGTGGATGTGAACCTGCTGGCCGGGCAGACCAACGTGCTGTGCATTGGTCATGGCCCCGATGTGGGAACGGGTGCGGCGGGAAGACATCATTCCGTGCCGCTGGTGGATTTCTTGCAGGGCTTGCATGAACTGGCCCGCACCAACAGCCATTTCTGCCTGGTCTATTTTGATTGCAAAACCCTGACCGCGACGCCGGAGCTGGGCATGACGTTGCTCGGCGACATCAGGACGCATCTGACCGGCTCCGGTGCTGACCGCGTGGATTTGAATGTGATCATCTCGGTGGGAAAGCTCAAGGAAAAGGCCATGTTCGCGAACATCGCCGGCCAGCTAGGCCCCCATGAGGCGTTGATGGTGGACGGCTATTCCGATCCGGTCGCGGTGAGCGCGTTTTTCGCGGGGTCAAGGGTGACGAATCAGGCGTTCTGCGATGGCATTGTGCCTTTGAACCCGTTCTTGAGTCAATTTGCGGTGTATGGCGCTGTCAGACAAGCCTGCCAGTTGCGGGATGAGCAGCATCAAATCCGTTTTGTGGGGACGTGGGCGGTGAACAATCCATGGTTGATGACCAAGTATATCAAGATGGGCGTGGATGGCATCGTGGTGGACCGGCGATGTGTTTGGTATAATTTTTGTTGGGCCAACTTGGGGAATGGTCTGCGCAGCTTGGCGAGGCTGGTGCGCGACCAAGGGAAAAAACTGGGGATACGCCCGGCCAATCGCGCTGACAATCCCTTTGCCATTCATGGCCCGGTGGGCTTCGACAACAATGCCGCGCCTCCGGCACTGCGCGGCACCGTCACCTTGAAAAACGCGGCGCAGGTTTCTTCCTCTCCGCCGCCGCGCGAGGGAGGGGGCCGGGGCGATCGTTCCAACTAACTCCATGTTCCGCCAGCAATGGCAAGACTTGAGCGACTTGGGATTATTGCTGCACGTCGGCAGCGGCGTCTGGCGTGTGCCGTAGCGGAGCGCGGTTTGTCCCAAACCGCAGCGCGTCGCCAGCCAGACCAGCGGTTCAATTATCCGAAGCCCCTCCCGTTCCTCCACGCGCTGCGAGTTGGGACAACTCGCGCTCCGGCCGCGATCCAGAAGGACGAGGCCCCCAGCTTCTATTTCATGCAATACGATTTGGCGACGTGGAGCGTAAGGAATTTGGTGCTGGTGCCACATTTCGCTTTTCCACCGTCCGCCATCATCAAACGAAAGCCGCTTTCGGTCACGGCACGGCGCGCGGGCTGGATTGGCTGCAACTTCGCTTTGAATCGCATTCCTGTCGAGGCTCGGATTGCAGTCGTCACTGAAAAGGAAATCATTCCCGAAACGGAAGTGCGGGAAAAGTTCAAGCGCGTCAAACCGCTCAAGGACATTTCCGTCAAGCAGCGCGGCTGGACGCTGGACGTTTTGAACATCGTGCGTCGTCTCGGCAAGCCTGAATTCACCAACGAAGACATTTACGTCTTCACCCGCGAGTTGGAACAATTGCATCCCGACAATCGGCATGTGCGGGATAGAATCCGCCAGCAATTGCAGGTTNNTGAAGCGGATTTACCTGCGTCATCCGGTTTCCCATTTGGAGTTGACAGATATGGACGGCTTTGCGATGCAATAGCATTGTGCAAGTGGAAACCTTCAAAACGTTCTGCGACCTCGCCGAAACGAAAAGCTTCACCGTGACGGCCAAAAGAAAAGGCGTCACGCAGTCCGCCATCAGTCAATTGCTGACGTGTCTGGAGCGGGACTTTCGCGCGCGGCTGGTCGAGCGGGGGGCTGGCAAGCCCGCCTTCAAACTGACTCCGCAAGGACAAGCCTGCCTTGAATATAGCCGGGAGATTGTCCGGCTCGCCGGGAAGCTGAAGCAGGAGATACGGAAAGTCAAGGACGCCTATTCCGGCGTCATTGAACTGGCCGCCTGCCACAGCATCGCGCTGTATCAACTGCCGTCCATTCTCCGGCAGTTCCAGCAGGATTACCCGGCGACGGCGGTGCATGTCCGCTACGGCAACGTGAACCGTGTGTATGCGGATGTCCTGGAAAACAAGGCGGATCTCGGTCTGGTCAGTTTTCCCCGGAAGATCAAGGGATTGAAGAGCAAGCCGTTCCACCAGGAGCGGCTGGTGCTGGTCTGTCAGCCGCAACATCCGCTCGCTTCCCGTCCGGCGGTCACTTTTGCGAAGCTCAAGGGACAGAGGTTAGTCGCTTGGAAGGAGATTCCCTGGATCATTTTTTTGAGAACGCTCGGTATGTATGACCGTTTCTATTATCAGCCGCTGCAGGAGTTCGAGGAAGTGGAGATGGTCAAGCGGGCGGTGGAAGTGGATGCCGGCATTTCAATTTTGCCGGAAGCGACGGTTCTGTCGGAGGTGGCCAATAAAACCCTGGCGGCGGTGCCGTTTGAAAAAGGCGGCTATTATCAGCCACTGGCAGTCATTTACCGGGAGGCCAAAAGCTTCTCATCCGACATGGAAGAATTCATCCAATCCCTGAAACGGCTGGATGGAATTTGACTCAACCCTCTCAAGGCGGCCACGATTTTAACGTGGCATTTCCCTGGTGAGTTGAGATCTTGCGCGACAAATGGGATTATTGCTGCACACCGGCCCCGGGTGTTGGCACACCGTCACCGTGCGCCTGCCGCGATTTTTCAGACAGGATTAACAGGATTGACACGATACGGTTGGGAAATAGGAGATGGCAGATGGGAGTTGGGTAAAGAAAAAGCGGAAATCCTGTTCATCNNAATCCGGCCATGCGAAAACCAGCATTAATCTTTCCCGCTTTGGGCGCATCGCTTTCTTTGGCGCGCGCGAATTTTCCCACGACCAATTTGCCGGTCAATCCCGGCGCGGAAGCGGTCATTATTTCAAACCGTTGAAAGGACCAAATCATGTCAATGTCCCGTCGTAGATTTTTCCGGGCGGCAACCGTCGCCTCGGCCACGCTGGCTCTTCCATGCCTGCCGGGCGAAGTGGCGGGCGCGCCGTATCGCGTCAAGGTTCAAAATCCGCTCGGAGGTCCTGTCGCCATTCCGTCAACTAACGCGATGGGATCGGGCGCTCCGCTGGGTGGCATCGGCACCGGCTTCATCGAACTCCGGCCCGACGGGTGCTTTCATGAGTGGCAAATCCTCAACTCGGGCTCCTGGTCGGCCAGCCGCCGGAGAGGGGCGGCGCCCGCCGCCGCGACCGTGCCGCCGAATCTCCGTTTTCTTTTGTGGACAAACAAGTCCGGCGGCGCGGTCCCGCAACTTCGCCGCCTTTATTTGCGGTCCGACGAGAATGACCTCTACTCGCTTGGTTATGCGCAGGATGTTGAATCCATTGATTACGAAGCTTGGTATCCCATGACCACTCTGCGCTACCGCGACGGCTCGCTGCCGGTTCAGGTTTGCGCCAACGCCTTTTCTCCTTTCATGCCCGGCAAAACCCGCGACTCGGCCACGCCCGGTTTTCACATCGTGTTCACGCTGGAAAACACCTCCCGGGAAACCGTGCAGGCGTCCCTGCTTTCCATCCTGGACAATCCGCTGGTCTCTTCTCTGGACAATCGCCAGCTAAAAAACACCCTGCGCCACAGCGGAACTTCCACCAGTCTCGTCCTGGAAACGGATGCGCAGCCGGACGACAAGGCCGACCTCGGCAGCCTGTGCCTGTCCGCCACCGGCGGAGACCATTCCTGGATCAGCGGCATGTTCCAGCAATATGCCCTGCCGGGCTTATGCCGATGGAACAGCAGACGTGTGAATAGCATGATGCTGGATCTTCTTCAGGACTTTTTCAAAACCGGACGGCTGCCCAATACCGAAGCCGCCCGCGATCCGGTCCAAGAGTTCAAGCTTGGCGCCACTGAAATCGAGACGCTTTCCAGCGACCAACTCAAAACCTGGATTCGCCAATTCTCCGGCGACGCATTGCTCAATCGCGTCATCTCGGAAGCCCGGGCCGCCGATCCCCAGGGAGCAGACACTGATGAGCAGATGAAAATGTTGCTCAAGGAAATTGCCGGCAACCTCTCCGCCAGCCTGGCTGGGACCGATCGTCATCATTCCACCTGGGGCACCGGCGCACTGGCGTCAACGGTCACGCTTGCGCCAGGTCAACGCGTGGACATTCGTTTCACGCTCGGCTGGTTCTTCCCCCACCATATAAACAGCCGCCGCCAGGAAATCGGCCACATGTATGCCAACTGGTTCAATGATGCCGCCGAGGTAAATCAGTTTCTCCTAGGCAATTATCCGAATCATCGCGAAGGCACGGAAAAATTCGCCCAAACCCTGGCTGATACCTCGCTGGGCAGTTCCCTGGCCTTTGTCTGGTCCAGCCAGTTGGGCACTCTCGTGAAAAACACGTGGTGGAGCAAGGATGGCCACTACGCGATCTGGGAAGGTTTGGGTTGCTGCGGCTTGAGCACGACGGATGTGGACTTCGACGGCAGTTCCTCCGTGGTCGCCTTGTTCCCGGAACTCAAGCTCAACCAGATGAAACATATCATTACCTTCCAAAACGAGCGGGGACAGGTGCCGCACAACTACAGCAGCGGCTTCGATCAAATAGACGTTGGCGGCTTTGGCCGGGTTGATATGAACCCCCAGTTTGTCATGATGGTCTGCCGTGATTATCTCTGGACGGGGGATAAGGATTATCTCCATGCCATGTGGCCGGGTGTCGTCAAGGCGATGGATTACACCGCCTCGCTGGACAGCGACGGTGATGGTCTGCCGGATAAGGATTGCGGCTTTCAGACCTACGACCAGTGGCGCATGCAGGGCGCGCCTTCCTACATCGC
>PLZL01000096.1:0-947 GCA_003152145.1 Limisphaerales bacterium | reverse complement strand
ATCAGCGGCGAGTGGTTCAGCCACCTGATGGGTCTGCCTACAACCATCTCCGAGAAAAACCTTGCACGGGCGGTTGACAGCATTTGGAAAAATAATTTCAGCCCGGAAACCGGCCTGCATAACGCCACGGCGCCGAAAGGCGGGAGGGACGGCCCGGTCATGAACAATCTCCAGGCTGGCGGCGTCTGGTCCGGCATCGAGTTTGCGTTTGCGTCGTTCCTGATGGATCACGGGCGCTACGCCGATGGCGTCCGCCTGGTCGAAGCCGTTCATCGCCGTTATCTTCGGGCTGGAATGCCATGGAACCACGTCGAATGTGGCGGACACTACACCCGCGCCATGAGCAGTTGGTCAACCTTGCTGGCCGCCACCGGTTTCAAGCCGGATTGGCCGGCGCAATCCCTGACTGTTTTGCCCGGCGCACCCGGCGATTTTCACGCTCCGTGGGTCACCGCTGCCGGATTTGGCAGGATCGCCCGCAAGGCCGGGACGCTCACCATCGCTTGCCAGTCAGGCACGCTCGAATTTAAGAAACTTCTGGTGAATCTGCCCAAGGGGAAACCGACTGTCCGACTCGCCGGGCATGCGGTGGATGCAAAGGCATTGCGGGAAGGGGCGATCACCACGCTCGAATTTACCCAACCCCTTTCCATCAACGCCGGCCAGGCCTGCACAGTCGGCTAACAACGACGACTCCAGCCTGTCCGGCTCAAGTCTGTTCATTCGATTAATGCCGTTTCTTCTCTGCATCTCCGCAACGGGGCGGTTAAAACTTCCGCGCTCGCGTCCGCTAAAAAACGGGATGGCTTGCAGGATGCTTTTCTAATCATGTTCATGCTGTCAAAATGTGCGCGGCATCCGGCGTCTGGCGTATGGGGGAAAGACCTTATAGCACCCATGCAGCGCTGTGTTATCTTACCTACATGAATATATTATTACTCATGGTT
>PLZL01000101.1 GCA_003152145.1 Limisphaerales bacterium | reverse complement strand
GGTCAATGATGATGTCGCGGATTTTTTCGACTTGGGTGTTGGAGGCGGCGTCGAATTCCAGCATGTTCAAACTGTTGCCGGCGGCGATGGCCAGACATTCGGAACAGTTGTCGCATGGTTCGGTCGTGGGCGCATTTTTGCAGCGCAAACATTTCGCAAAAATTCTGGCGATGGTCGTCTTGCCGGTGCCNNTGCCGCGCGGGCCGCAGAACAGATAGGCGTGCGCAGTGCGCTTCTGTTCGATGGCGTTGGTGAGCGTCTGGGTGACGTGCTCCTGCCCGACAACTTCGGCGAACCGCTGCGGGCGGTATTTTCTGGCGATGACCTGATAGGACATTTTTGATTTACGATTTACGATTTACGCGCGTTTTGCAATAGCGATGGCAATCGTAAATCCGAAATCGCCAATCGCAAATGGAAATGCCAGGGTGACCACGGCAGANNTACCGTTGCTGCCTTCCGGCCCTGGCGGGGTTCGTAAGTCCACATTCCATGGGCCCTGGCAGGAGGAATTTGCCGCAAATCTTGTTCCTTGTCGAGACAAAGCGCGGCGGCGGGGAGAATTTGGTCGTGACTGGCTGGAATATTTGGAGGTCAAAACAGTTTTAACCACGGATTGACACAGATGGATACGGATGCGGAAAAACTTTGACGCGAATTTCGCCAATTGTCACGAACTTAATTCGCGTCAATCCGCGCCATTCACATCTGGCTGATCCGCGTTCATCCGTGGTTCAATTTTTCCCGCCGCCGTTTTGCACCAGCTTGTAGCGCAGTTTCACGCCACGCGGGTTCTCGGTGAAGCCGGTGATTTGCAGAATGCCCGTGCCGCCTTCGCGCGTTTTGAAAAGCCACACGGCCGGAGCGTTGGTCGCGTGCAGCGTGACGCTGTCTTGTGTAGCGTCGGTCAAAGCGATTTCCTTCAGCCGCCCAGCAACCGTCTCCACCGATGCAACCTCGAATTGTTCGTTGGCAACCGGAACGGCGACCAAATCGCAACCCATCAAACTGCCACCGCTCGCGTCTCCGATGACATCAACCTTCCGTTCGCGAATGGCGCGCTGAAGCGATTCCACCGAGCCGAGCGCGAATCCAATTCTCATTTGAGCCGGCATATTGCCAGTCGGAATGGGCACCGGATCATCGAAAGTTTTTCCCGTGTCCAAATCCAGAAATGAGTTGCGCGCGTCGTCATCGGGATCGTTCAATGTCCGCTCCATCATCGGGCCGAAGGACAACCCGGCGAAGTCGCCACCGGACGACTTTTCGGCGCGCTGCTGTAATTGAAAATCCAGCCGCGTTTCCCGCTCGCGACCAAAAAATGACGTGGTGAGCGTGCCCAGCTTCGTCTCGTAACCGGGAGCCGAGGCTGCAATGGTGTGCTCTTCCGGCCACGTTTTCAACGCGTAAGTCCCGTTGATATCTGTCCACGCCTGCTGCGGCGACCGGTCGGGCCGAGCGCCGTAGCGATTGTCGGCCACCCGCGCGCCGACGATGGGCTTGCCGGTAACGGCGTCAGTGATGGTGCCGATGATCAGTGCCGTTGGTTGCGCCGCGTTGCCGAGACCCAGGCGTCGGCGCAATTCCTGTTGAAAGCCCGGATGCTGGGCCACCCAATCCGGCTCACGCCCCAGACCGAGGTTGGGGCGCAGATGCCATGAATAATAATTGTCGAGTGCTAGAAGCAGGGCAGAGGAGACAACAAAGCCACCTCCCCAGAAGAGCCACGACCTCTCAAAATGATAACCCGGCCAGCACGCCCAGGCCAGACCGCCGAGCGTCGCTGCTGCAAGCGCCATGCCCCACAGTTCTTCGGTAGATTCCTTCCAATGCACTGACAATTATTGGAGCGTTTCAAACAAAGCGAGTTGCGCGACGAAAACCACCAACAGTCGCAGCGCGGTTGACTTGAATGCCTGCGACCAGGTGCCTTCAATATGTGGACGGGCTGGCGGCGCGGGCGAGTTGACAAACCGCCTAGCCATCCGCACGGCGGAGCGAATCAGAAGCCCGTTCAAAATCAGCCCGACAGGAACGAGCACCAGGAGCGTTGGCCACACTGTCCCCGGCACGGGCTTTTCCACCAGACTTGCCGACGCAATCTGGGAAGCGACCAGCCGCGCCAGCCAAACCGCCCAACAGTTCAACAGTGCCAGCGGGAGAAACAGAACGTCGAACAACGCCAGGCCAAAACCGTGGATCGCACCGCGCGACTGCCAAATCTGGCGCAGCGCCAACACGCCCATCAGGGGCCCTCCCGCCAGCGCGGCGAATCCCAACAGCAGCAGCGGGACAAACACAATCGCTTCTACGATCGGATCGAATGAGCTGTCCCGAAACAGATGCTTAAGCATCCAACCTGGCGGCGTGTAACACACCACCCAGTTTAAAAAGAACAAGCCGATCCATACCGCCCCCATGATGGCTGGGCGCGAGAAGCGCGGCGGCGTATCGGGGAGAGCAGGCGTCACGCGTGTTCCTTCAGGAAACACTCCGGGCGTGGTGGGGGATTCGCTGTTGTCTGGTTTAATGAAGTAGCTGATGATACGCCACTCGCCATTCGATTGCATGGCACAAGTCACGTTTTCCACCGCCGCGCGCTGGCTGTCGAATGATCTGACATAGATCGCATCAAAGAGCGAACCGCCGGGGGCGAACTTCAAGGAACGTTCCTGGCGGGACAGGACTTTGCCCAGCGGACGCCGGGTTTTTTCCATCATGCCCACCCATTCCTCTTTGCTGATGATGCGTTGAAACATCGGCGCGTCGGCATCCCAGCTTTGCGCGTAATTTCCACGGTCAATGGCCATCCAGAATTCCAAAACCGACAGGGGGGCTGCATTTGCCAACGCCCCCTTCTTCGCTTAGCGCCGGGCGGCGTTTTCAACCATGAACGCAAAACCAATCAGCCCGAAGAAACCGAAGAGGCCGAAAAAGCCAAAACAGCGGTGCATTTGCGGCAACGGCAAATTGCCCAGGAAACCGAGACTGCCGAGAAAGCCGAGCGCAGAGATGTTGATGAGCTTAATTGCCAGCGGAGACGTGAACGTGCTGCCGAACAATAGTTCAACGATGCGGACAATCCCTGATTTGTTTGTCAGTTTGTTGGCCACTGCACCGTGGGCAACCCCCGGTTCGGCAGACGGGACACCTGCGCTGCCAACGATGGTTTCCACGCACGTCTTCACTTCGCTGACCTGTTGGTAGCGGAGTTCGGGTTTCTTTT
>PLZL01000070.1:12785-21553 GCA_003152145.1 Limisphaerales bacterium | reverse complement strand
GGCAATGCTCGTGCATGTTCGGGCAGAAGCGCGTCGCGCCGCGGTCCAGCGTGACCTGCCGCGCCAGCCCGCACTTTACCAGCGCGTCAAGGCAGTTGTAAACCGTCGCGTGCGAAATCTCCGGCATCTGCCGCTTGGCGCGGATGAAGACTTCCTCGGCGGTCGGATGATCGCGCTTGTGCAACAGCACGTCGTAAACCTGCTGGCGCTGCGGCGTGAACCGCAAGCCGCCGGTGTTCAGCCGTTCAGTTAGACCGACATCCAATTTTTTCTCGACCACGCTCATGGCATTGGCAAAATAAACATGAACCCAAAGCGTGTCAAGATTTAGAATAATTCTAAATTGGTTCCTTTTCGTCAGCCGGGAACGGCGGGACATGGATTTTTTATACAAATCCGGCGATATCGGTGTCTATTCAATGGAAGCAAACTAAATTGAGCCTATGAAAACAACCATCAGGTCGGCGGGTTTGATGATTCTGGGCATCGGATTGGTGATCGGCGGCTGCGCAAAAAAACATTTTGCGTCGTCATGGTCGCTCGACAAGTCGGGAGCTTCCACGCAGTTGAAGCAATTCCTCGCGGCGCAGGAAACCCAGGCGCGTGCACTGGCGAAACAGGACGGGAACAAGCTGCCTTCGGATTTTGATGCGTTTTACAAGGCCGCGGAAACGGGCGACTGGCAGGATGCGACCAACCTTTTCGGCCAGATGAGAAAGCGCCTCGACGACGACAGCAGCCTGCGCGGAAGCTGGTGGTGGGCCACAGTGGATGCCAATGGCGTGTTTGAGGTGTTTCCTCCGGGGGACAAATATGCGATTGCTCTCGGCAACAATATCATTCAATCCATTCCGGATGGGAGCATTTACTTTGGCGCATTTGCTCCGGGTAGATTTCTGATCACTGCCTTGTCGGAATCGCACGCAGACGGGAAACCGTTTTTCACGGTCTCGCAAAATGCGCTCACCGATGTAACCTATTTACACTATGTGCGAGCGATGTATGGCGGGAAAATCTATACGCCCACCGACGAAGACTCGCAAAAGAGCTTTCAAGATTACAAGACCGATGCGCAGCGCCGTCTTTCTCACGACAAGCAATCTCCCAACGAGCCCAGACAACTCATGCCCGGCGAGGACGTCAGGCTAGATTCAAACGGACTAATCCAAGTGAGCGGGCAGATGTATTGGATAGGAGTCAGAGAGCTTCTAACAAAAACCATTTTCGACAAAAATCCCGACCGCGAATTTTACGTTGAGGAAAGTTTTCCGTTCGACTGGATGTATCCGTATCTTGAACCGCACGGATTGATCATGAAAATCAACCGGCAGCAATTGCCTGAATTGTCCGATGAAATCGTTCAGCGCGACAGCAATTACTGGACAAAATATCTGACGCCGATGATTGGTGGCTGGCTGAAACCAGACACGACGATTGAAGAAGTCGCCGCGTTCGCGGAAAAAATCCATGTGAAGAAGGATTTGAGCGGATTTGCCGGCGACCCGCAGTTTGTCCAAAATGAATACTGGTGCAACAATTTTTCAAAATTGCGGAGTTCGATTGGCGGACTTTACGCCTGGCGTGCCCGACACGCTGCTGATGCCGCCGAAAAAAAGCGCATGAACGACGCGGCTGATTTTGCCTTCCGTCAGGCGTGGGCGTTATGCCCATATTCGCCCGAAACCGTTGTCCGTTATGTGGATCTTTTAATGAGCCAGAACCGCCGGGCGGATGCGCTTTTGGTTGCGGAAACGGCGGCGAAAATGCCTGAAATGAAAGGCCGCGATGGCGTATTGCGCCAACTCGTGACTGAATTGGGGAATCCCAACACCCAGTTTAAATAATTTTTCGCGTCACTTCCGAAAGACGTTGACGCGGGCGGGCGGGAGATTGAGCCAGACAATTTTTGAGGCGCGGTTTTTATACAAATTTGGCGGCGGCGGTGTCAATTCAATGGAAACAGCTAAAAATCAACTTATGAAAACAACCATCAGGTCGGCGGGTTTGATGATTCTTGGCATCGGATTGGTCGTCGTCGGCTGCGCCAGGAAGAAATCCACAGGCTGGGAATCCATCAAAAATCCGGAAGTGGTGGCCCAACTAAAATCGTTTGTAGCGGAAAAGGAGGCGCAGGCGAATGCGGCCACCAACGCGGCGGCGCCCGGATTCGCGCCGTTTTTTGCCGCGGCGGAAAAGGGCGACTGGCTGGCGGTCAGCAACGCCTTCCAGGATTTCCGGCAACACGCCGGGCAATATGAACATTCCGGCAAAACAGACGTGCGATTGCGAGGCACGGCGTGGCAAGCGGTGGTGGAGACTTGGGGCGTGTTTGACGCTTTCGGCGAGGGTGCTGAAAAATATTCCGCCGCTTATGGCAATGACATCATCGAATCCATTCCGCCCGGCAGCATTTATTTTGGCGGCACGGATCCGGGCCGGTTCTTAATCACTGGAATGGAGAAATCGCAGGTCAATGCCGATCCATTCTTCCTGCTCACGCAGAACGCCCTTGCAGACAGCACATATCTCGACTACTTGCGCTCCATGTATGGCGGCAAAATTTACATTCCAACGGCTACAGATTCGGAAAAGGCTTTTCAGGATTACACGGAGGACGTTCAGAAGCGGAAGCAAAACAATCAGCTCAAAACGGGTGAAGAAGTGAAAGTGGACGCGGCGACTGGCCGCGTGCAAGTGAGTGGCCAGGTCGCGGTGATGGAAATCAACGGATTGCTGACCAAGATCATCTTCGACAAGAACACCAACCAGGAATTTTACGTCGAGGAAAGTTTTCCCCTTGACTGGATGTATCCGTATCTCGAACCGCACGGTTTGATTATGAAAATCAACCGTCAGCCATTGCCGGAATTGTCAGACGAAATCATTCAGCGCGACCGTGATTACTGGACGAAATATGTGACGCCGATGATTGGCGATTGGCTGAATAACGACACGTCAATCAAAGAGGTCACTGCGTTCGCAGGGAAAGTTTTCGGCAAAAAAGATTTCAGTGGATTCACCGGCGATCCGCGTTTCATCCAAAACGCCTACTCGCACAAAATGTTTTCCAAGCTGCGGAGTTCTATCGGTGGGCTTTACGCCTGGCGCGCGCTGCACACGACCGACAAATCTGAAAGAAAGCGGATGAATGACGAGGCGGATTTTGCCTTCCGTCAGGCTTGGGCGTTGTGCCCCTATTCGCCCGAAGCCGTGTTCCGGTATGTCAACTTGTTGATGAGCGAAAGCAGGTTTTCCGACGCGCTGCTGGTTGCTGAAACGGCGGCGAAGATGCCTGAAATGAAAGGCCGCGATGGTGACCAGATTCGTGGGTTGGTCAAGCAATTGCAGCAAAAGCAGAGCGCGAAATAATTTTTGTGTCACTTCTGCAAAACGCTGACGCGGGCGGGCGGCAGGTTGAACCAGACGATTTTGGAGGCGTGCAACCGGAAAGTGGACGCGCCGCGCGGGCGCAGTTTGTTGATTCGATAGCTGAACTGGACCCAGTTGCCCTGCGGTTCGAGCACGGCGCGGATTTTTTGCGCCAGCGCCTCGGCCTGTTCCTCCGAAAAACTCAGCAGCGGCAGGCTGGAGATGACCGCGCCGACGGATTCAATCGNNTTGGCGCGGGGAAAGCGTTCATGGAGCAGGCTCGCCAGTTTTGGATTTTGTTCGATGGCAATGAGTTTTTCCTCGCGCAGGCCGTGTTGGAGGAGCGCCTCGGTGACGATGCCGGTGCCGGGGCCGAGTTCGAGCACAAAACTTTCCGGGTTGGCCGGCAGCCAGCGCGCCATCGCCGCGGCGAGCCGCTTGGAACTCGGCACGACCGAGCCGGTCCGCCTGGGATTGGCGAGCCATTCCTGCAGGAACAGCGTCGTATCGCTCAAGGTTGCCAGCAATCGTTTGGCCATGATGTCTGATAGCGGTCGCCCGGGTGCTTTTTCAATCCGCAGGTTAATTCACCGGCGCGTCGGCGACCAAGTTAATTTCCGGTTGATTTACTGACCACTTCTCGGCGGTTTCGCGGTCATGGTAATTTCCTCCAATTTTTTGCGAGCGGCGTCGCGGCGCTTTGACCAATCGTCCCAGCTTCGTTCCCAGGCTTCGCCGGTGATATTCGTTTGTGCGCCCGCCCAGAGCGCGTCGAGCATTGTTAATTCACTTCTCGCGTTGTCGGTTTCGTGCCACTGCAAAAAAGACTCGGCGAGGTTCAGGTGGTTTTCAGGATAATCCGGCGCGAGTTTCGCGGCCTGCTCCAGCCCTTCGCGCGCCTTGCGGCGGCTGCCGATGCTGAAGGGCCAGCCGGGCGCGTCGCGATACAGCAAACCGAGGCAGCGTTCCGGGCCGGCGTAATCAAAAGACTTGTCCAAATCCCCCGCCGTCTTGAATTCGCGTTCCATCTGCCTGACGAGCCGGTAGGCGGCGAGTGACGGCGCCTCGGCCCGGGCAAGCTGTCCTTCGTTCATGGCCAGGTAATAGTGTCCCGGCACGGAGTTGGTTTCACGCGCCAGCAATTCCCGGCACGCGGCGATGCCCTGCCTGGCAATCTCGGCGCGTTCCGTCTCGTTGGTGGCGAAGTCGGCCAAATCAAAACAGGCGCGGGCGAATTGCCAGGCGGCGGCGTGGTCATTGGTGTTTGCCTGGTATTGGTTTTGTGCGCGGCGAAATTCGGTCCCGGCGCGAGCGGCGAAAATTTTGTCGCGCGCCTCATCGGCAAGAATCAATCCGGCAACCAAAAGAAAAAATGCGGTCAGCCATCCGCATTTTTTCCGGCCTGCCGCCCGGCTGTTAATGGTTGCCATGAGTGGAATTAAAAGTTGCCATCGTGGCGGAGTGATTTATACTCGCCAAGTGAGATTAAATTGGAATTTTGCATGTTTGGCAATGCTGGCGGCGCTCGCGTTTCTTGGCGCGGGCTGTTCCGGCATCAACGCCAGCCAGAGTGTTTCGCCCTTGGATTTCTTTCTGCCGGGGGCGGGGCACTTTCTGAAGGCTGACCCGTCGCCAACGAATGCGCCGGTTTCGTTCCCTGAAATCTCCACCGAGGTTGCTTCCGCAAAATAAATTTATGCGATTTCCCTTTGCACTGACGAAAAAAATCGCCAGTCACATCATCAAGCACAAGCTGCGCAAGACGCCCAAGTTTGCGATGGTCTTGCAGCTTGAACCGCTGCACACCTGCAACCTCACCTGCACCGGTTGTGGCCGCATCCGCGAATACTCCACGTCGCTCAAAGACATGGTGCCGTTGGATCAATGTCTTCAAGCGGCGGTGGAGTGCGATGCGCCGATGGTTTCCATTTGTGGCGGCGAGCCGCTGATTTATCCGAAAATCGAGGATCTTATCTCCGGCCTGCTGGAACAGGGTCGCGTCATTTACGTCTGCACGAACGGCATGTTCATGCGGAAGAAAATGAAGGATTATCTCGCGGNNATCCGCCCGACGCAATGGATGTATTGGAATGTCCACGTGGATGGCCTGGAATTCACGCACGACCTCATCGTCGAGCGCGAAGGCGTGTTTCAGGAATGCATCGAGGCCATCAAAATGGCGAAGATTCTTGGTTTTCAAGTCGCCACGAATACGACGGTTTATCGAGAGACTGAAGTTGCGGAAATCGAGGACATGTTCAAGTTCCTCTCGTCGCTCGAAGTGGACGGCCACACGATTTCGCCCGGCTACGATTACGATGCGGCCAAGAAGGACATGATGAAACGCCTCGGTCGCGACCCGAAGGAATTTTTCCTCACACGCGACATGACGCGCCAGAAATTTGCGAAGATTCAGGACTGGGGCAAGGCGTTCACGATTTTTGGCACGCCGGTTTATCAGGAATTTCTCGCTGGCAAACGCGAGTTGACCTGCACCGCCTGGGCGATTCCGACGTTCAACGTCAAGGGCTGGAAAGCCCCGTGCTACCTGATGACCGATGGCCATTACGGCGGCTATCAGGAAATGCTGTCGAAAGTGCAGTGGGAAAAATACGGCGTCGTGAATGGCGTTGCGCGCGACCCGCGTTGCGAACATTGCATGGTTCATTGCGGTTACGACCCCAGCGGCGCGCTTGGCACAAATTATCAGCGCGGCGACAACTGGAAAAATTTCAAATACAACTTCGGCGCGAAACCGAAACCGTTTCCGGCGTCGCCGGAACTGGAGAAGCGCGCCTATAACGGTGTCACCATCGGCAAGGGCCACCTGGCCGAGGCGAAGGCCGCCATCAATTCGCCCGCCGCCGGCGCGCGCGGCGCATTTTCCCGCAAGGAAGAAGAGCACAGCCAGAATGGAGACGGCCAGGTCGCACACGTCGGCAGTCATTGCGGCACGAATGAGACGAACGCAATAAGTGCTGAATTGCGTGTGGAATAAATTTTCATGAGCAGAACCCTCTATCTTTCACCACCAAGCTTTGACGGTTTCGACGGCGGCGCCGGCGCGCGCTACCAGGCGCGGCGCGAAGTCACCAGTTATTGGTATCCCACCTGGCTCGCGCAACCCGCCGCGCTCACGCCCAATTCCAAGTTGCTCGATTGTCCGCCGCACGATGTTGACCTCGCAAAATGTCTCGCCATCGCGAAAGATTTTGATCATGTCATCATCAACACCTCCACGCCGTCGCTGAAAAACGATTGCAAGGTTGCCGAGGCCATCAAGGCGCAGAAGCCCGGCACGAAAATCGGCTTCGTCGGCGCGCACACGATGGTGTTGCCGACGGAGACGCTCAAAGCGTCGCCCGCAATTGACTGGGTCGGGCGCAAGGAATTTGATTTCACCTGCAAGGAAGTTGCCGAAGATCGCGACCTCGCGACCATCGCCGGGCTTTCCTACAAGGACAAGGACGGCAAGATCAAGCACAACTCCGAGCGCGAGATGATCCAGGACATGGACACGCTGCCGTGGGTGGCGGATGTCTACAAACGCGATTTGCAGATTGAGAAGTATTTCATCGGCTACCTGCTGCATCCTTACATTTCGATGTATACCGGCCGCGGCTGCCCGGCGCAATGCACCTTCTGTCTCTGGCCGCAGACCATTGGCGGCCACAAATACCGTGTCCGCTCGCCGCAGAACGTCGCCGACGAAATGACCTACATGAAGAAAATCTTCCCGCAAGTGCGCGAATTTTTCTTCGACGATGACACATTTACCGCGAACCTCCCGCGCGCCCGCGAAATCGCAAAAAAGCTTGGACCACTCGGCGTCCATTGGAGCTGCAACAGCCGCGCGAATCTCGATTACGACACGATAAGATCTTTCAAGGACAATGGCCTGCGGCTGTTCCTCGTCGGTTACGAAAGTGGCAACGACGACATCCTCACCCGCATCAAAAAAGGCGTGACGATGGACGAAATGCGCCGCTTCACGAAGGATTGCCACCGCGCCGGCGTCGTGATTCACGGCACGTTCATCCTCGGCCTGCCAGTCGAGACGCAGCAATCCATTGAGAACACGATCAATTTCGCCAAGGAACTCGATGTGTTCAGCCTGCAAGTTTCGCTCGCCGCACCGTATCCCGGCACCGAGCTTTACGAGATGGCCAAACAAAACGGCTGGTTTGTGAAGAAGGACAAAACTGATTTGGTCGAGAGCGACGGCCTGCAACAAAGCACGCTGGAATATCCCGGCTTGAGCAAGGACAAGATTTTTGAGGAAGTGGACCGTTTCTACCGCGCCTATTATCTGCGCCCGAAACCGATTCTGCGCATCATCAAGACGATGCTCGAGGACAAGGACATACTTGTGCGCCGTTGCCGCGAAGGCTATGAATTCTTCAAAAGCCTGCGCGAACGCAAGAGCGATCTTGCAGCCGCGAAAGCCGCTACTGCTGCTTAATCAAATTTGACCGGACGCACCTGACAACACAAAACCACCAACCAAAAGGAAATCCATCATGGAAACCACCGAGGAAAAAAAGTTTTGTGAAACCAAAAAATGCGGCTGCTTCTGCCACAAGATGCCAGGCGTGCTGATCATCTTGATTGGCGTCACAATTCTACTGGGGGCGCTCGACGTGATAAACAACTTCAAGACAGAGGCGATTATCATTTCGATTTTAATCATCCTGCTTGGGTTGAGCAAATTGTGTCCGAGCTTTTGCAAATGCTGCGACCGGGCGTAGGCCCCAAAGCATTGCCATGACTAAACGTCTCGCGCTGCTGATCTTTTTGATCGGGGTTTTTGCGGCGAATGCTCAAAAGCAATCCATTGTTGTCACCATTGACGCCGGCAAAACTTACGCGCCGATTTCCAAATACGTCTATGGCCAGTTCATCGAACACATCGGTGGCATCATCAACAACGGCATCTGGGCGGAAATGCTGGACGACCGGAAGTTCTATTATCCGATCCCATCGCCCGCGCCAGCGGTGACTCTGGGCGGGCCGCGTGGACGCGGAGCGTTGCGCCGCTGGGCGGTCATCGGTCCTGCCGAATCCATCGTCATGGACACGAATCGTCCTTATGTCGGCGAGCACGCGCCGCTCGTGAAACTGGAAGCTTCTGAAGCGCGCGGCATCCGGCAAGCGGGGTTGGCGGTCGTCAAAAACAAATCCTACTCCGGTCGCATCGTGCTCGCGGGCGATTCGGGCGCGGACGTGGCCGTCAGTTTGGTCTGGGGAACGAACGCGAACGAACGCCAGACTGTCGCCGTTGGAAAACTTTCCATGACCTACAAAAGATTTCCGTTGAGTTTCAAATCGCGGGCAGACAGCGACAACGCGCGTCTGGAAATTTCTGGAACTGGCAAAGGCTCATTTCACATCGGCGCGGT
>PLZL01000070.1:0-12768 GCA_003152145.1 Limisphaerales bacterium | reverse complement strand
ATGACGCTGTGTCGCCTCCTCGATGTGGAGCCGTATATCACCGTCAATGCCGGATTCGGCGACGCGCACTCGGCCGCGCATTGGGTCGCTTACGCCAACGGCCCGGTGACATCCACCATGGGCAAACTTCGCGCGGCCAACGGCCATCCCAAACCTTACGGCGTGAAATTCTGGGGCATCGGCAACGAAGTGTGGGGCGGCTGGCAGTTCGGCGCGATGTCGCTCCAGCAATTTGAGATCAAACACAATCAATTCGCCAAAGCCATGCGCAAGGCCGACCCGACGATCACGTTGATTGGCAGCGGCGCGATGCCCGATGCGATGACCGGCTCGAAATAATCCCTGCGTCTTGGCACCAATTTGATTCCCGATTATCTCGGGCCGGCGGACTGGACCGGCGGACTTTTATCCAACTGCCTCGCCAACATGGATCTGGTCAGCGAACATTTTTATTCCTACAACGCCACGCATCTTGATCTCGAAAAAGCCGCGCAAGTGCCCAACGACCCGAACGAGCCGCTCGTGGATTGGATGCGCCGTCCCGCCAATCACGTCCGCGAGAAATACGAGGCCTATGGAGATTACGAGAAGCTCATTCCCGCGCTGAAAACAAAACCCGTGCCGATCAATTTGGATGAGTGGGCTTTCAGCGGTGTTCCGGCGAATTCATATAAAGTCGTTCCGGCCTATGCGTGGACCTTCCACGAAATGTTCCGCCACTCCGGCCTTTATCAGATGGCGGGTTTCACGTTCGCCACGTCGTTGTTGAGTTCGACCCGCACCGATGCCGTGCTGAATCCCGCCGGACTGCTCTTCAAACTTTATCGCGATCATTTCGGCGTGATTCCGGTGGACGTGTCCGGCAATTCGCCGCAGCCGAAACCAAAATATCCGCCTGGCGGCGAGGAGCCGAAAGTCAACGCGGGCAGCGACACCTTTCCGCTCGACGTCGCCGCCGCGTGGAGCAGCGACCGCAAATCGCTCACCGTCGCCGTCATCAACCCGACGGAATCCGAACAACGCCTTGGCCTTTCCATCAAGGGCGCGGAACTCGCGGGCAAAGGAAAGCTGTGGCGCCTGGCGCCTGCCGGCCTCAACGCCACCATCGTTATCGGGCAGAAGCCCGGGGTTGAAGTGGAAGAACAATCCGTGGAGGCAGTGCCTGCCACGCCGACGTTTGCCCCGTGGAGCGTGACCCTCTACGAATTTCCGGTGAAGTGAGGATGAGCTTTGTCACAAGCGCGCCAGTTGGAAAATCCGACTGGCGCGCCTTTTTTATTTCAACCACAGATGGACACGGCGTAAAGCCGCGTGGCCGCGTATAGCGGCGTGGCCGGCACGCGGCTTTACGCCGCCACGCCGCTAAACGCGGATGAACACGGATTCCCTTTCCGCGCTGGGTAGCACAGGCTTCCCGCCTGTCCTTTTCGGCGACTCGCCAAAAAGATTCCGAACCGCAAACTTTCTTCTGGCCGCAAAAGAACGCAAGGGCCGCAAAGTTTTTCCTTGTCGCGCCGACTCGTCTCGCCAACTTGTCTCGCCAAAATCAGATGTCGGCGGAAGCGCAGTGACGGCGGAAGCGAACGCAGGCGGAAACCGCTGATGGACGCTGCTTGCCGCGCCGGAGTCCGACGAAGGCGGGAAACACGCAAACAGGTTTTAACGCAAAGACGCGAAGGCACAAAGAATTTTACCATAATGCGGATCAGCGTAAAATGGTCTGCGACGAAACCCTGACCATTTCGTTGATAACAACAAAATGGTCGGCAATGCGCGCCCGGCAAATCACATTTTTTTGCCAAAGTCCAATTCCTTGAGCATCTGCTCGACCGTGACGAGTAATCCGGGCACATCATCATGCACCGTGTCCCACAATGTCGCGTAATCAATCGAATCGTAACCGTGGCTGACGCGGTCGCGCATTTGAGCCCTTTCAAATCCTTGTGGGCATTGACGCTGACGCCGCTCCATTCCTGATGGATGAGGTTGGTGAGGATGGCGTATTCATCGCCTTTTTTTATGTCGTGCGTGGCCCAGTAGTCGGTCAGTTTGTTGCGGGTTTCCTGCCCGGTCATGCGTTGCTGAATCCATTTGTCGCTGCGGCCGTGTTTCTGCCAGGTGGCGCGGGCGCGTTCGAGCGCGCGGGCGGGGTCNNTCTGGACGAGGCGCAACAGAGTCTCGGCATTGGCAACGTCAGTGATGTAACTTTTGCCGTCGGCGGTTTCCAATTTCAGTTGGTTACAATTTATAACCAACTGAGATCCCTCCTTATTTAACCGGTGTTTCAGAACTTTCCAGTAGTTCTGAGCCGCCTTGTAATCCGGTTGCTGGGTGAGGACGCGAATGATGTCCACGACCGAAAACCACCACGTTTCGGTCTTTTCGTCGTAAAGGCGGCGGATTCTGTGTCCCTCAAAAATGTCCAGGTCCTTTTTCATAATGGCGGTTGAATTCACTGAATCAAGGTGTGGACATCATATTTCAAAAGCGCGGTCCTTTGGTCGAAATTTGCCCATTTCGTGACGGACAGCAGCCGAAGCTACGCGAAATGATTTTGGTTAAATGGTTTTCTGGTCGTTTTGTTTTTATTTCCGAAACCGAAGCCGGGCCGATTCGGAGATCGGCGTTCCGTTCACTTTGGTTTCGTGACGTGGCGAGATTACGCCGGGCGACGGCGTGAAACAACCCCGAAAGATTTCTGTTTAGAGACAGGCGAGGATGCGTCCACCTTCGCAAGCTACGGCGCGACAAGCTGTCCTACGTTAATTGAGGGGTTGTCATTCGCACAAAGATGGGTTTAATTACGGGCATGACGAAGAAGCCCATTGTGGTAGCCGACCCGGAAATCATGAGCGGCGAGCCGTGCTTTGCCGGCACGCGCGTTCCCGTGCGGACGTTGCTGGATTACATCGAAGGCGGCGACCCGCTGGATGAGTTCTTGGAAGATTTCCCGACCGTTGCCCGCGAACAGGCCATTGCGTTTCTTGAACAGTCCGCCGATGCGATGCTCGCGACCATTCCGCAGGTCGTCTAAATGCGAATTCTCCTGGATGAATGTCTGCCCGCGCGTCTGCGGAGGGATTTACCCGGCCACGAAGTCCAAACCGTTCCGCACGTGGGCTGGGCGGGCATCAAAAACGGAAAACTTCTGCGCCTTGTTGGCGACTCCAGCAAATTCGATGTCTTCCTCACGATGGACAAAAACCTGCCGCGCCAGCAGAAACTCAAAGACCTGCCTTTTGCTGTTGTTGTGATGCGGGCAGAATCGAATCGTTTTGAAGACACGCACCCGTTGATGCCGGAAGTGTTCCGCCGCCTCGCCGAATTTCAACCTGGACACGTCTATGTTTTGACGCAGCCGGATTGACGGTTTCGTTCGCATATTTCGTGTATTTCGCGGTCACCGCTTCCGTGTCTATCCGTGTCACCTGCGGTTGAGAGTTGAAAGTTGAGTGTTGAATTTTTCCGCGAGCGACGCGAAGCCGGAGTTCATTGCCGACAATTCGCGCAATTCGCGGATTACGCCTGGCGCACGACGAAATAGGGCTGGCCGCGCCAGCCGGGTTGCAGTCCGGGATAAAGCCGCGTCGCGCCGGTTTCGGCGCGGATTTGGAAGTGATATTGCAGCGGGAACGGCGAGTCCGTGTAATCCGCCGGGATGACGGCGCGATAATTTTTTTCTGCCAATTCCATCTCGATCATCTGCCAGGTCTCGGCCTGGTTGACGTGCCGGTAACGCAGCCGCACACCGGTTAATTGGGGCGCGTGGGCGACGATGGCCAGCGGCTGGCCGCGCTGGAACGATGGCGGCGGCAGGTGAAATTCCGCGAGCGGCGGCGGCTCGTCGTGCTTCGGTTTCGTGAGAACTGCGTGCATGGCTTGGTCAGCCATCTTCGGGTCCAGCTTCAATGCAGCCTTGCCGTCGCCGGTCGTCTTGTTCAAAAGCGCTTCCATGTCGGCGATGTCTTCGTCCATCGCAGGCAGCCGGTCCAGCCAATGGCCGCGTTGAAAATAATCGGGACCGAAAGTGATGTCGTCGCGGTAAACGCCTTTCGCCACACCCGCCAGTTCCGCCCACGCCGCGCGGGCCGCGCGGTTCGCCTTGAGCGCCGCTTCCAGCGCCGGCAAATGAAGGCTGCGTTCATAAAGCGCAAAGAGAACTCCAGCGCGGAATTTCGCCGCGAAAAATCTTCCGAGTCCGGCCTGAATGGTGACGTCCGCCGCAAGCCGCCGGAAATCGGCGCTCTGAACATCACGCACTTTTGACCGTGCCTCGCGCAACCGGGCCGAAGCCGTTTCCGCATGTTCGTCCAACCGGTTGGCGACCCAGACCGGCGAATGCTTTCCGCTCACCTCGCCTTTGATCAATTCGCCGGCAAATTCATCGCAGCTTAGAAAAAATTCCGGGTCGAGCGGGCTGACCGTGCCAAGACGCTTTGGGCTGGGCGTGTCGCCGTAAGGATGCGTCCGGCTGGCGTCCACGATGGGCATATTGAAATACATCTCCGGCCAGTAATTGTTGTTGGCCGCCGACGGGCAATGCGCCGTCGACACGAGCGGCAAAATCCGGCTCGCCAACGCCAGCGCGCCTTCGACCTTTTCCGCGCCATTACCAAACGGTTGTGACAGTGCGCGCCGCCAGCCGTCCGCGTTGCCGTCCGGGTTGTAAAGATTCCGGCCCCAGACGCGATAGGTGTAATCGTATTTTTCAAAATCACCGCCGGGCGCGCGCAGCGATTTGTCGGCATACGCATCGCGTCCGCCGGGCAAGCCGGAGCCTTTGCGGCCTTTGAAGAAGAGCGGTTCAAAGATTTCCACGCCGTTGCTGCCGCAAAAACTGGAAACGCGCCCGTAGCCGGCGGCCATTTCCGGATCGCCCCAAAGCAAGAGTCGTTGCGTGCCCGGCCAGATGCGATGCAGCACACCATAACGGCGGTTTTCAACCAGCAAATCGCCGTAGCCGTAGCGGAGAAACGAGCGCGAACCGGAACTGCGCGAAAAGAAACCGGTGTTCGGAGTGCTGCGCGGCATTTCCTGCTGTCGGATGGCACCCTGCATGTAGGGCAGTCCCATATGTTCGGCCCAGAATTTCGGAGAGATGTTCACCGGCATCCCGGTGCCGAGCGCCACGTCAATCATCGGCTGATCCATGCCTTTGGCGTGCATGTCAATTTCCACG
The DNA here is from genome assembly GCA_003152145.1 of Limisphaerales bacterium. Next base: position 7,589 of record PLZL01000070.1, on the reverse strand, counting down.
CGGCGACCGCATTGCGCGACGCCGTCGAAGATCGTTTTCCACAGATCGTAGCTGCCTTCCGGCACGCCGCTTTCGCCGTGGACGCGGAACGTCACGCCACTGATGGCCGGGCACGCCGCGAGCAGCGCGCGCAGGGCGTCGCGGCAGTAAGCTGCCTGCGTTTCCGGCGTGAGACCCTCGATGGTGTAATTCGCATCGGGACTTCTTGCCCATTGATAAGCGTGTGTCCAGATGCCGAGCTGAAAGTGCAATCCGCGCCGCGCCGTCTCGTCGCTGATGAACCGCAGCATGGCCAGATTGCGGTCGCGCTCGGCGTCGGGCAGCGGCACCGCACGGACGTTGTAACCCGGCACGGACAGGAGAAACGGATACGCGAAATAAAAATAGGTGTCGTGGAGGCCGGTGGCAAAATCATAGCCGAGTCCCAGCGTGAGGCTGAACCGGTTGAACCGGTTCGCCGCCAGCATCGTGAGGTAAGGCGGCCAGAAGTCGCGGTCTTGGAACCACGATTTGTCCTCCACGTCGCTGTTGAACCCGCGCGCAATGCTGCGGATTGCGTTGGCCGGTTGCTCGGCGATGGGCCTGTCAATTTTCAGCGCGGCGAGTGGATCGGTGGAAAATTCCACACGGTCGGCGAGTTCGAGCAGCGCATAAACCAGTCCGCGCGCGTCCGAGCCGTTGACCATCAAAACGGTCCGCTTTTCAAGCCTGCGACGCTCCAGCCAAAACGATTCCGGGACATCAAGCAAGACGGCATTTGCCGGGCCTGTCGTCTTGCGGCCTACTGTGACGCACAATTGCGACGGCGGCGCATCGTTGAGGCGCGCGTAAACTTGCGATGCCACGCCGCGCGCGGCCAAGGCACTCCGCAGTTGAGCCACGGCCCATTGCGCCGGGGTCCCGTTGACATACGCATCGTTGGTATCCAGCACAAAGGAAACGGCGGATTTGTTTTCAGCGGCGGAAATCCGGAGTGGCAACAGGCCGGCGCCGGCCACGGCGGCGGCGGTGAGACTGGTCTTCTTGATGAATTGGCGGCGTGTTTCGCTGCGTGGGAGGAGATTATTTTTTTCGGCGTTCATGGTTGATGCGTGAATTCAATGCGCTTTGGCCGCTGCTGGCGAGAAAAATTTTGCCGGATTGCTCCGCAACATTTCGGAAATGATTTTTGCCTGTGCGAAGTGTAAGTTTCCGCTGTGGCACGCCACCAATCACACCGCGGGCCGGCCCCGCAGGACGAACGGCTCTTTGCTGCGCAGCAACTTCCCGCGTTGCGCGCCGCGATGGGCGATTTGTGCTGGCTGTTGGACCATGGTTACGCTTCACGCTCTGCGGTTGATTTGGTTGGCAACCGTTATTCCCTCACCGCCCGGCAACGCATGGCCGTCTCGCGCTGCGCCTGCTCGCTGGAAGACGCGCGCCATCGCCAGCAGCTTTGCATCGAGCCTCACCAACTTGCCGGACAAGAACTCTGGCTCGACGGCTACAACGTCCTGACGATTCTGGAAAGCGCGCTGGCCGGCGGCATTGTGTTACTCTGCCGCGACGGTTGTTGCCGGGACATCGCCGGCATCCATCGCCGCTATCGCAAGGTGAATGAAACGATTCCCGTGCTGAATTTGATTGGCGAATTTGTTTCCGCTTGGGGCGTGAACCGCTGCCGCTGGTGGCTGGACAAACCGATTTCAAACAGTGGCCGGCTCAAGGGGCTCATCCTCGATGTCGCGCGGGAAGCGGGTTGGAAGATGGACGTGAAACTGACGTTCAGCCCCGATCACGTGTTGTCTCACACGGAACACGTCATCGCCACTTCCGACGGCATCGTGCTGGATCGCTGTCAACGCTGGGTGAATCTCGCGCGACAAATCATTGCCGAAAAAATTCCGCAGGCGCGGCTGCTGGATTTGTCGCCGCTCGCAAGATAAAATTTGACGGGCAATTCGGTGGCGGAAAATCCTGGCGGGACCAAAGCGATCTCGGCAACCAGTTGGTGGATCAAAAAAGGCTGTCGCGGGGCGAGCAAAGCAGGACAGATTCTGTAGTTAGCAAAGCAGGACATTTCAAATGGCAACGACGGATTGACTGTGCCCAGATTGAAGAAAGGCTTCTCTGATTGATATCTGCCGCCTTGTTCCGCCAACCCCTTGCGCGTGACCACGCCGTTTGATTCGCGCAGGCAGGCGAGCGGCGGCGACGGGTTTCCGAGCTTGAACTCGCGTTGCCGTCGGTCGCTACGCGTAACGGACTCGCCCTGCCTGTGCGAATAGGCGTGCTTGGGATCCACCGCCCAAAATTTATTTGTCCTGCTTTGCTGTCTCCAAAAATGTCCTGCTTTGAAAACTACACGACAGTGGATCAAAAAAGGCTTGACAATTCATTCCAATTGATTAACTTAGGGGCCAATTTTCGAGTTTAACTGATCAGAATCGGGTGCTTGGTTTTCGGCCAATTGGCCGAGTTATGGCACGCAGCCGACATGCGGGTTCATGGCCAAATCAAAGCGGAGACGGGCAGTCTTTTCTACCGCTTGCCTTGAGGGGACAGTTTGTCCCTTGGCGCCGCCCTCACCCGGCGTTTGGAGTTTGCAGTCGCGGCTGCCAAATCCAATTTCCCGCCTCTGCCTTCCGAACCTTCAATTCAACCATCAACCTTGACTTGTGTCATGAGGCCGAAATCTGAATCCAAATGTCCGAAGTTTGAACTTTCAAAGAATCAAACCATTCATTGGTTATGAACTCAAAATCCAATTCCCAAAGCTGGCGTTATGCACAACTCAACAAGGTTCTGGTTGTTCAGGCTGCCGTGGCGCTGCTGGGCTTGGCGGCGGCCGATAGCCTGGCGCAAACTTATAGCGTCCTGCATACTTTCAGCGGGTTAGATGGGGCCTACCCTGACGGAAACTTGTTGTTATCCGGCACAACGCTAATTGGGGCGACTGCAGAGGGCGGTGTGGTTCCTTACAGAGATATGGGGACTGTGTTCAAGCTCAACACGGACGGCAGCGGGTTCTCGATTTTAAAGAGTTTCCCTAGGGCACCGGATGGCGAAGGGCCATCTGGGACTCTGTCGTTGTCAGCCGCAACGGTCTACGGGACGACGTATATGGGTGGCCTCTACAATAACGGCACAGTTTTCAAGTTGGACACAAATGGTGGCAACTACCAAATACTCAAGAATTTCTCCAATGGAAATGAAGGCCAAGGTGTCCGTTTGCTCGGCGACACGCTCTACGGCACCACCGAACTGGTTTGCATGTCATTCAGGATAAATACCAATGGCGGCAATTATACCGTGCTGCGGAACTATCCAAGTGGCAGCTGGGCGAGGCCGGAGTTGCTCATCGGTTCCGAATTGTATGGCACGGGAGGAGGAGACATTCTTGGAGCGGGCGGTATCTTCAAGATGGACACCAATGGGAATAATTTCACCGTGATAAGAACTTTTGCGGGCACAGATGGAGAAGAACCGCAGGGAGGCGTGGTTCTGTCCGGCGGGCAGTTATATGGAACGATGAGTTGCGGCGGCAGCAACGGTTGCGGCACCGTGTTCAAGATCAACCTTGACGGCTCTGGCTTGGTAATCCTGAAGCATTTCGCCGGATACGATGGGAACTACCCAAATGCGGATTTGGTTCTCTCGGGGACCCGCTTGTTTGGGACAACTGACGAAGGTGGCGACTTTGATCTTGGCACGATATTCACGCTCAAAACAGATGGCACGGATTTCAAGGTGTTGAAGAGCTTTACCGGCGCGGATGGGGCCTACCCGGTAGGAGGGCTGGCGCTGGCTGGCTCGACGCTCTATGGTATGACACATGCCGGCGGCAGTTCCAATTGCGGCGTGGTGTTTGCCTTGGGGTATTCCCCAACGATACAAGCACCTCCCCAAACTCAAACGGCTGAAGCCGGAGGTGTCGTCAACTTTACCGTGCGCGCCAGCAGTGATTTACCATTCACCTATCAATGGTTTTTCAACGGCAATACCATTACCGGCTGCACAACAAATCGAATGTTGTGTCTATCTGGCGTTCAAGCAACAAATGTCGGCACATACACCGTCGTCGTCAGTAATTGTTTCGGCGCAAAGACCAGCGAGCCAGTGATCCTCAATATAATTCCACCGGTGGAACGCAGACCGGTGCCTGCCCTCAACATCATGGCCGAAGCCGGAAACGCTCTGAACGTGGAATATGCCGACGCCCTTGGTTCTCCGTCAAATTGGCTGCCGCTGGACACAGTGGATTTAAGTGCCGCTCCGCAACTCTATTTGGATGTCTCTGCGCCTCTTCCGCCACAGCGATTTTACCGCGTCTGGCAGACGGGAACGCCCACGGTGCCTCCCTCGCTGAATCTGCCGTTCCTGGTTCCGGCCATCACGCTGACCGGGAACATCGGCGACCAGTTGCGGCTGGATTGCATCAACCAGTTTGGCCCGACGGATGCTTGGGTAACACTCGGCACGGTGACGCTGACCAACACGTCGCAGGTTTATTTCGACCTGTCCGCGCCCGGCCAACCGCGCCGGCTCTATCGCATCGTGCCGTTGCCTTGAACGCATCAACCTTCGACTATTTTACTGGAAAGGAAACTGCCATGAAGACAAAAACTGAATTCAAAAGTTGTTTGCGGACATACCTAAAAGAACCCCCGCCTTTGACAGCACTGATCGTATGTTTATGCCTCTTGGCGTGCCAGTGTGCTGGCCAAAGCTTCCGAGTCCTGCATGACTTCGTTCTAAGCCCAGGCGGTGGTTCTTTCGGCATGAGATCGGCGTTGGTGTTAGACTCGGATGGAATGCTTTATGGGACGACCTTCGAGGACACCAACTCGCCCTTCGGCAAAGTTTACAGACTCAAAACTGATGGGAGTGGCTATACGGTGCTCAAGTCATTTAACCAGTTGAGCGAAGGGAGTGGTCCGCGCTGGTTGGTTTTGTCCGGGACCACATTATATGGCACCACAGACAGCGGGGGTGATTGGATCAATGGCACATTATTCCAATTGAACACGGATGGCAACCAATTCAACGTGCTGAAAAGCTTTGCCAGAACCAATGGGGCCAACCCGATGTGCCTCGTAATTGACGGGACAATGCTCTATGGAACCACACTCTATGGCGGCATTTCCAATTGCGGCACCATTTTCAAGATCAACACCGATGGAAGCGGTTTTACAATCCTGAAGGACTTCAACGGAAACGATGGCGCTGAACCGGTCAACCTCTTGCTCTCCGGCACGAACTTATTTGGGACGACTATGGATGGCGGCATGTCTAACCAAGGAACGATCTTTAGAATCCAGCGGGACGGCAGTAACTTTGTCCTGCTGAAAAGTTTTTCCGGTCCAACCGATGGTTCCATTCCTTTTTGTGACATGTTGGCGGAGACAATACTCTACGGAACGTCACAAAGCGGCGGCCCCCTAGGCGGTGGCACGGTGTTCAAGATGAACATTGATGGAACCGGCTTTGAAGTCATCAAATCCTTTTCCATTTTCAGTGATTTGTGGCGGGCCGGGCCTGGTTTGGCTTTGTCTGGAACAACGCTCTTCGGCACTACAATGTATGACACGAATAGTCCGATGCCTGGCCATCATCATGGTGGCACGGTATTCAAGATAAATTCAGATGGGAGTAATTTCGCTGTGCTCCACAGGTTCTCCCCGTATCTAAATGGTTCAGCCATGACCAATGTTGACGGTTCCTTGCCATGGGCGCCCTTGTGTTTGGCGGGCACGGATTTGTTTGGCACAACGGAAGAGGGCGGCTGGTTGGGTCATGGCGTGGTGTTCAGCATGTCCATCGTCCCACCGATCACCCTGTCATCCCCTCCAAGCCAGACGGCGGAAGCAGGTTCTGCGGTGCAGTTAGGCGTGGGAGTCTCCGGGGCTTGGCCGCTGATGGTTCAGTGGTTCTTCAACGATACCAATGCGCTGTGCGACGCTACAACCAACAAATGGTTGGAACTAACCAATGTCCAGCCATACCAATCCGGCACTTATACTGCCGCAGTCACGAATCTTTTTGGCGCGGCGACCAGCGCGCCGGCAATGTTCAACGTGATTCCGCGGGTGGAACGCCGGCCGGTGCCTGCTCTTAATCTACTGGGCGAAACTGGAAGTGCTCTAAACCTGGAATACGCCGACGCTCTTGGCTCTCCGACGAATTGGCTACCGCTTGCCATGATGGATTTAACGGCAGCTCCGCAACTATACTTGGATGTCTCTGTGCCGCTACCGCCGCAACGGTTTTATCGAGTCTGGCAGACGGGAACACCCTCGGCGCCGCCCTCGCTGAATCTGCCGTTCCTGGTTCCGGCCATCACGCTGACCGGGAACATCGGCGACCAGTTGCGGCTGGACTGCATTAACCAGTTTGGCCCGACGGATGCCTGGGTAACACTCGGCACGGTGACGCTGACCAACACGTCGCAGGTTTATTTCGACCTGTCCGCGCCCGGCCAACCGCGCCGGCTTTACCGAATTGTGCCGGATCCGTGAAAATTGGATTTGAAGCAATTAGCGACGAGATTAATTTCGCGGCGATGTTGCTGATTGGCATCACCGGTCGAATCCCAGAAGCGCGGTTGCCGGGTTTATCGTCAGGGGAAAATTTGCCGCAACAGAACGCAGAGAACGCGAAAGAGAGAACTGCTTCCTTTCTCCGCGTTTCTGAATTTGCGCAGCGGCGGAGCTTGTGTCATTTTGAAAATTGATCGTGGACGCGAATTGGAAAAAGTTGCGCGAGCTGGCATTGGCGGAAGTCGAGGCGACACTGGTGGCGTTGCCCAAACCGTTGCGCGAGCGCGCGGAGAAACTGCCGGTGACGTTTGAGCGCCAGCCGAACGCCGGTTTGCAGGCGGATGGAATTGAGGCGGACACGCTGGGTTTGTTCACGGGACCGGAGTTTGCGGACGAAGGAAATGTTCCGATGCCGCCGCAAATTATTTTGTTTTTGGAAAACCTGTGGGATTTTGCCGAGGTCGATGAGGAGATTTTTCGGGAGGAAGTGCGCACCACTTTTTTACACGAACTGGGTCATTATTTGGGTCTGGATGAGGACGAATTGACTGAACGGGGGTTGGAATAGCCCAATTTTATTGGTGTTTTTGTTCATTTTTGCCTGCCCAAATAATTTAAAAAAATCTCTTGCACGAACTTTAATTTCTGCTATTCTTTCCGTCCCTTCGCGGCAAATGCTGCAAGGGCGGCGAAAGCCGGTTGACAGATGTTGTTCGGAATTATAGATTAAACGGACAACCAAACTCGAATCTGACATGCCGAGTTAAAAAAGACAATTCGGCGGTCAGGCTCTTTTGTCCCCTAGATGGGAATAAAAGCAGGCGAGTTTGACAAGATTTTCGGTGTCAGTTTGACGCCGATTGCTCTTTGAAAATTGATTTGTGCGATTAGTGAGAGCCCCTTCAAAATTGGCCAGTTAGTGGCCTGTTTTGAGGGTTTTAACCAAAAATTAAGTAATTAAGTAAGCGTCTGATTTTACGATCAGACACGAATCAACTAACGTTTTTATACGGAGAGTTTGATTCTGGCTCAGAACGAACGCTGGCGGCGTGGATAAGACATGCAAGTCGA
>PLZL01000301.1 GCA_003152145.1 Limisphaerales bacterium | reverse complement strand
CCGTCGCTCAACCAGACACTCGTGAGTTACAATAATTCAAGCATGGGCAATCTGCCCAGCCCGGGCGTTGGCTGGTATAGGAAGAAGCTCGATATTCCGGTGTCTGACGCGGGCAAGTCCATCTTCCTTGATGTGGACGGCGCGATGTCCTACGCGATGGTGTGGCTGAACGGCAACCTGGTCGGTGGCTGGCCGTATGGTTACGCCTCGTGGCGACTCGACCTGACGCCGTATGTTGTGCCGGGCGGCACGAACCAACTGGCGATCCGCCTCGACAATCCCACCGCCTCATCGCGCTGGTATCCCGGCGGCGGCATCTATCGCAACGTCTGGTTGACCAAGACCAAGCCGGTCCACGCGGGGCAGTGGGGAACGTATCTGACGACAACGAATGTCTCTGTCACCAACGCCACCATCAACTTGAAAGTCACAATCGACAACGATTCCGCGAGCAACGCGACCGTCGTGGCGATGACGCAGATTATCGCCTTGGATTCGGAGGGCAACAAGATTGGGGATTCGGTTGCCGACATTGCCCCGATGAATATCTTCGTCGCGGCGGGAACAAACGCCCAAGTCAATGGTTCCGTCATTCTCGCCAACCCTCGTTTGTGGGGTCCATCGCCCACCCAGGTTCCAAACCGCTACGTCGCGGTGACCACACTTTGGAAGAACGGCGAACCCATTGACAACTACGAGACAGGCTTCGTCATCCGTTCACTGACCTTTGATCCAAACTCGGGCATCTACGTGAATGGCGAACACATCTACATCAATGGCGCTGACCAACACCACGATCTCGGTGCTCTGGGTGCGGCATTCAATTATCGCGCGGCGCAACGGCAGTTGCAGGAACTCCGCGAGATGGGGTGCAACGCCATCCGCATGTCCCACAATCCGCCCGCGTCCGAATTGCTCGACTTGTGCGACCAGATGGGCTTCCTGGTAATGGATGAAGTCTTCGACTGCTGGGTCAACCAAAAGAACGTCAACGATTTCCATTTGATCTACGCGGACTGGCATCAGCAGGATTTGCGCGCTATGATTCGCCGGGACCGGAATCACCCCTCCATCATCATCTGGAGCTTCGGCAACGAAGTTGGCGAGCAATACACCGGAGCGGCTGGCGCTGCGGTGGGCCAGGAATTGCATGACATGATGCACGACGAGGATCCAACCCGACCTGCCACCGTCGCGATCAATGCGAACAACCCGACCGACCCCCTGCCCGCAGTCCCCGACCTCATCGGTTTGAATTACCGGGGCGAAGGAATCCGCGACGGTGCGGCCTATGCCGGGCTGAGTGGGATCACCACCACTCCGCAATACCTAGCCTACCACGCTGCATTCCCCGGCAAGGTCGTCCTCAGCACCGAGAACGCCTCTACTCTGAGCACCCGCGGGGAATACCTCTTCCCCGTTTACAGCGGAAACAGCGCACCAGCGAGTGTCTATAGCGTGGATTCGGTCAATTTTTACGTCAGTGCCTACGAACTTTATACGGCGGATTTTGGCTCGTCGCCGGACAAGGTATTCGCCGCCCAGGATCAAAATCCGTTTGTGGCTGGCGGATTCGTCTGGAGCAGCTGGGATTATCTCGGCGAACAGTTACCCTACTGGAGCAATTCCCGCAGCACGTATTACGGGATCATTGATCTGGCCGGGTTCAAAAAAGACCGGTTCTACCTCTACCAATCTCGCTGGCTTCCGGACCTGCCCATGGCGCACATCCTGCCACACTGGAACTGGCCGGAGCGCGTCGGACTGGTCACGCCCGTGCATGTATTCACCTCAGGCGACGAGGCCGAGCTGTTCCTCAACGGGGTGTCACTCGGGCGGAAGCGCAAGGGCCAGAATGAATATCGCTTGCGCTGGGACAACGTGGTTTATCAACCGGGCGAACTGAGAGTTGTGGCTTACAAGAACGGAACCGTCTGGGCCCAGAGCACCAACGACACGATCGGCGACCCTAGCCAGCTTTTGGGAACCGCCGACCACAGCACGATCCAGGCCGACGACGTTGACTTGTCTTTCGTGACCGTGCGTGTGGCGGACGCGAACGGGCAAACCTGCCCTCGCGCAAAGAACAGCCTCACGTTCTCGATCTCGGGGCCGGGGGAAATTGTGGCCACAGACAACGGCGATCCCACCAGCGTGGTTGCTTTTCCTTCAACCACGCGCGCGGCGTTCAACGGATATTGCCTGGTGATCGTCCGCGGCCTGGCGGGACAGCCGGGAACCATCCAATTGACCGCGCAATCCGCGTCGCTCGGAACCACAACCGTCAATGTGCAGACCATCACGGGAACGCAATGAGAGAACCGGGAAAATCCGGTTGGAAACATGCTTGATGATCTTGCTTGGCGACGCCGGCATTTTCAACGCGCACGCGTGGCAATCTGACAACGGCGACTTGGTTTGCCTGGATCCGATCCGGGACGACTAATGCGGATCCAAATGCCAGTGCTTGACCAAGGCAGTTGTGTCGGCTTGTTGTTGGCCTGCCCCTGTTGTAAGATTTTTTATGAATAAGAATCATTCTTCTTTCAATTTAACCATAACCAGGAGATGCGGTTCGCGATTGAATGACAGTCTAAGTCTGGCCATTGCCGTCATAATTTGTGCGGGAAGTTCATTGTTGGGAGTTGAGCCGAACAACGCATCACTGCGGGAACGAATTTCGATTGATGACAACTGGCGGTTCACCAAGGGCGACCCGACCAACAACACCGTGAGCCTGCTTTACGACGTCCGTGAGCAAAGGCAAATCCGCCGTCTTGCGGAAGCGGAGTCCGATGGCAATTCATCACCGAATGCGTCGGCGGCAAGCGATTCGACTAATTCTCCACAAGCGGTGATCAAGCAATGGATTCTGCCCACGGGAAATAATTTCATCAAAGATGCCTCGCGGAAATCCATCAGGCCGGAGGGAAATCTCGGCGATGGCGTCGCGTATTTGCAGCCGGACTTCGATGACAGTGGCTGGCAACAAATCAATTTGCCGCATGACTGGGCCATCACCGGGCCGTTCACGCGCTCCGGCGGCGGCGGCATGGGCCGTCTGCCAAGTGCCGGCGTGGGGTGGTATCGGAAGAACCTGAACATCCCGGCAGAGGACGCCGGCAAATCCATTTTTCTGGATGTGGACGGCGCGATGTCATACGCGACGGTTTGGTTGAACGGCCAATTGGTTGGCGGCTGGCCGTTTGGTTACGCATCGTGGCGCGTGGACTTGACGCCCTATGTGAAGCCCGGCGGCGAGAACGAACTGGCAATCCGGCTGGACAATCCGCCAAATTCATCGCGCTGGTATCCCGGTGGCGGGATTTATCGCAACGTGTGGCTGGTCAAAACGCAGCCCGTGCATGTCGGACAGTGGGGAACGCATTTGACGCTGCCGGAAATTTCTCCGGAGCGGGCCAAAGTCAATTTGCAGGTGACGGTGGATAACAATTCAAAGCAGGGCGCGAGCGCCGACGTGATGACGGAAATTTTTTCCTTGGATGCGGACGGCAAAAGAACCGGCCGCACCGTGGCCAGCATCGCGCCCGTGAATGTCCAAATTTCTCCGGGTGCCAGCGCCGTCGCGGAGGGCAGCGCCACGATTACCAATCCAAAACTCTGGGGGCCGCCACCAACGCAGAAGCCCAACCGCTACGTCGCCGTCACGACTGTTTCGCAGGACGGGAAAGTGGTGGACAGCTACGAAACGCCGTTTGGAATCCGCACGCTGAAGTTTGATCCGGACAAGGGCGTGCTCGTCAACGGCGAGCACATCGAGTTGAAGGGCGTTTGCAATCACCACGATCTTGGCGCGCTTGGCACGGCTTTTAATTATCGCGCGGCGCAGCGGCAGTTGGAAATGTTACAGGAAATGGGCTGCAACGCCATTCGCACGAGCCACAATCCGCCCGCGCCGGAGCTGCTTGAGCTTGCCGACAAGATGGGTTTCCTCGTCATGGACGAGTCGTCCGACGTGTGGGTGCGCCAGAAAACGCCGTTCGATTTCCACCTCATTTTTCCCGACTGGCACGAGCAGGATTTGCGCGCGCAACTGCGGCGTGACCGGAATCATCCGTCCGTCATCATGTGGAGCATCGGTAATGAAGTCGGCGAGCAATTCACCGGCGAAAGCGGCGCGGCGGTGGCAAAAGAACTCAGCGCCATCGTGCATGAAGAAGACCCGACGCGGCCCACGACGACGGCGATGAATTGGTCGCAGGCGACGCACCCGCTTCCGGCCACAGTGGACATCATCGGCCTGAATTATCAAGGCGCCGGTGTGCGTAACGCGCCCGGCCAGTATCCTGCGTTTCGTGAAAAATTCCCGGACAAATTGATCTTCAGTAGTGAAACCGCATCGGCCCTCAGCAGCCGCGGCGAATTTATTTTTCCGGTCACTGCAAGCAACAGCGCCGCCGTCGGTCCGAACTCCGGCGAGGACCGCCAAAGACATCAAGTGAGTGCGTATGAGTTGTATTGCGCAGCGTTTGGCGCGTCGCCGGACAAAGTGTTTGCCTCACAGCAAAAACATTCCTATGTCGGTGGCGAATTTGTTTGGACAGGATGGGATTATCTCGGCGAACCGACACCGTTCGACTCGTCGCGCAGTTCTTACTCCGGCATCATTGACTTGGCCGGCTTTAAAAAAGACCGTTTTTATTTGTATCAGGCGCACTGGCGGCCGGAGTTTCCGATGGCGCACATGTTGCCGCATTGGACCTGGCCGGAACGTGTCGGACAGGTCACGCCGGTTCACGTTTTTACGTCCGGCGATGAAGCGGAGCTTTTTCTAAACGGCAAATCGCTTGGCCGAAAAAGGAAAGGTGCTTACGAATATCGTCTGCGCTGGGACAGTATGGTTTACCAGCCGGGCACGCTCAAAGTGGTCACTTACAAAGACGGCAAAGTTTGGGCGACTGACGAGGTTAAGACAGCCGGAGAACCGTCCGGACTCAAATTGCAGCCTGACCGTGAGGTAATTCAAGCGGACGGAAACGATTTGTCGTTCGTGACTGTGGTGGTGAAGGACAAGGCGGGGTTGACGGTGCCGCGCGCCAACAATCAAATCCATTTTGAAATCGAAGGCCCGGGTGAAATCGTCGTCACGGACAACGGCGATCCGACGAGTTTTGAATCGTTTCAATCGCACGATCGCAAAGCCTTCAACGGACTTTGTCTGGTGATTGTTCGCGGAAAAGCCGGTCAACCGGGAAAGATCAACCTGGCGGCAAAAGCGGATGGGCTGAAGCTGGGAACGGCGTCCATCAAAACCACATTAAGAGTGAAGTAAAAACACCGATAGAAAGGCTGCATTGCATCTTCGAATTTCGGATTTGCTCAACCCTAGAGCATTTCCATAAATCATATA
>PLZL01000448.1 GCA_003152145.1 Limisphaerales bacterium | reverse complement strand
CCGAACTTCGCGTCGCGAAACCAGTCGGGGCACCGGTAATTTTTGGCGAGCGATTCCCACGTCGGCTGGAACGGGCCGGAATTATTGCCGACGCTTTTCTTGTTGCCGCCGGGGCTGGCGCAGGATGGGAGCAGCGGCGCGGTCATGGCGGCACCCGTGACGAGCGCGGATTTCTTGATGAACTCACGTCGCGAAAAGGGTGCTTTCATAAGTGTGTGTGTTTTGCCACGGCCTGATGCGCTTCATTTTTGAACCTTTTCGGCCCGCACCGTCATCGTTTTTCCCGCGTATTTGACAATCGCATCGGCGCGCTCCGTTTCATCGCCGCCGATGCCGTGCCTTTCGTCCACGAACACCACACGAAAAGTCCGTTCCTTCAGCATTCCCAGAAATTTTCCGTTGCGCGCGCCAATCGTCAGCCTTCCCCTTGATTCGTTCCACGTCAGCGGAATGGTTGCGAACGCGCCTTTCTCATAATTGTAACCGTCGCCTTGATCTTCATAAAGCGTGAACGCTCCGTCCGCGCCGTGATAGATTCGCAGTTCAACCGGGTCCGCCGGTTTTTCGGAAACATATTGCACCACCGGGCCGAGCGGCAAAATGGTTCCCGCGCGAACGAACAGCGGCAGTGTTGCAATCGGCGATGCGGCTTCGACACGCTGCCCACCAGCCACTCTCTTTCCAGTCCAGAAATCATACCAGTCGCCGCTCCCGGGCAAATAAACGCTGCGAGTGGTCGCGTGCGCCTGCGTCACCGGACTCACCATAATTTCCGGGCCAAACAAAAATTGATCGCCCACGTCCAGGGCGTTTGTGTCGCCGCCAAAATCCATCATCAGCGGGCGCAGAATCGTTCCGCCGTCGCTCGTCACCTGCCACGACGCGGAATAAATATACGGCAGCAGCCGGTAACGCAGTTTGATGTAGTCGGTCAGAATTTTCTGCGTAGGCGCGTCCCAGCGCCACAATTCCTTGTCCGCTTGCGAGCCATGCACGCGGAACATCGGATTGAACGCGCCGAATTGAAACCAGCGCGTGAACAGTTCCTGATAATTTTTGTCCGTCGCTTTGCCGCTGAAAAATCCGCCGATGTCCGTGTTCCAATACGGGATGCCGCTGATGGAAAAATTAAGCCCGGCGGGAATTTGCCTGGCAAATACCGCCCAGTTCCCGCGAATGTCGCCCGACCAGGTGATCGCGCCGTTTCGTTGCTGCCCGGCGTAAGCAGAGCGGGTGAGGATGACCAGGCGCTTCTGGTCCGTCTGCGCGCGCTGGCCCTGATACAACCCAGTCGTGTGCATGAGCGGATACGCGTTGAAAACTTCCGCGCCCGGCCCATCGGCGGTTTGAAACGCGCGGAACTCGCCCCACTTGCCGCTGAATTCCGCCTCCGACGCATCAAGCCACCAGCCGTCAAAGCCGAGCCCAAACAATTTTTTTGAAACCTGCGCCCAATAAATTTTCCGCCCATCCGCGTTGAACGGGTCATACCATTTCTGCTGCCCCTTCGGAAAAACGCTCGCCAGCACCGGAGGATACAACGCGCCGGCTTTTTCAAACTCCTTGAAATTTTCCGTGCCCAAATCGAACTTCGGCCAGATCGAAATGAGCACGTGCGCGTTCATCGCGTGCAAGTCTTTCACCATTTCCGCCGGATTCGAATAACGCGCCGGATCAAATGCGTGCGAACCCCAGCCGCCGTTCGTCCAGTATTGCCAGTCCTGAATGATGCCGTCGAGCGGCACGCCGAGCTTGCGATATTCCGCCACGATGTTGGTCATTTCCGCCTGCGTTTGATAACGCTCCTTGCACTGCCAGAATCCCCAAAGCCACTCCGGCATCAGCGGCGCCGCGCCCGTCAACTCGCGATAATCGCGAATCACGTCGTCCGCCGACGGCCCGAACATGAAATAATAATCCACCGCGTTGCCGACTTCGGACGTCCACGCAAGAATTTCCCCGTCGGTTTTTCCAACATCAACGTCCGTCACCGCCGGATTGTCCCACAGCACGCCGTAACCCTTGCTCGACACCAGCACCGGCAGGCCGACTTCCATGTTGCGCTGCTGCAAATGCACAGTCGTTCCTCGATAATTCCACACGCCGCCCTGGTGCTGGCCCAGACCGTAAATCCGTTCATCCGGCAGCAGGATGAATTTTTGCCGCACGCTCTTGCCGTTGAAATTCGTCACGGTAGTCGGCGCAAATTCCCTGCCGTTTTCCGACTCCTGCAAAATCGTCTTGCCGTTCAAATCAAAAAACTTCACCGCGACGGTTGTTTTGTCTACGCGCGCTCGGACGGACGGCGTTTCCAAAATCACGGCATCCGGCGTTTCGCTCAATTTCCATTTCGTTTTCGCGGGTTTGGCGATGACGCTGAAACTTTTCTTTTCCGGCAACTTGCTTTCCGGTGCGAACGCCACGCGAATAATCTGATCCGACCAGACCTGCAACCGCAGCGTGCCGGCTGGTATCGTCAACAAAACGCCGTCGGTTTGCTTTTGAATTTTCAAGTCCGTCGCGGCAGATGCGGAAATATTTGCGGCGACGAGAATTGCACCGATTATTGCCAGAAATTCAAGAAGCATTTTTTGCATTGGTTGGAATTTTAGTTCAAGCTGCCATTCAATTGCAATGCCGCGCCTTCTTTGATTTTCACTTCGCGCGTCACATTGCCATAGCGAACTTTGCATAGATTTCCGCCGAGCGAATGGATCGTGGCGGAAACCAGCTTTCCGTCCTTCCATTCGATGTCCACGGTGAAATTACCGCGCGCGCGCAAGCCGGTAACGCTGCCGTCGGGCCACGCGGCGGGCAGGGCGGGCAGTAGATTGATTTCGTCTTCCTGCGATTGCAGCAGCATTTCACAGATGCCGGCGGTGACGCCGAAGTCGCCGTCCATTTGCATCGGCGGATGCAGGCCGAAAAGGTTGGGGCAGGTGTTGCGCGCGGAAAACAATTGCTGGAGCATTTGGTGCGCGCTCCCGGCGTCGTGCAGGCGCGCAAAAAGGGCGATCCGCCACGCGAACGACC
>PLZL01000286.1:7429-8251 GCA_003152145.1 Limisphaerales bacterium | reverse complement strand
GAGGCAGGCACACCGCAAGGTGCGCTGTAGGAATGACGGGTAGAGGAACGCTGGAGAAAGCCAAGGCCGTCCGGTAATGGCGCGGACAGGAGTTGCAACATCACTCCGCTGCGAAAGCAGGCAGACTTCCAGCATGGTCGGTCGTTACGAGAAAACCTGTAGAACCTTCATTTGAGGAAAAGCAAATGAACGTGGATTTATCCATGTGTGCGTCCTCGGGCAGGCATCGCACTGGGACCAGATCGACTGGTCCAAGTGTGAACGCCAAGCCAGAAGGCTGCAAGCCCGTATCGTAAAGGCACACGGCAAATCGCCGTGAAACCGGCTCCGTTTCGGCGGGGCTTTGCATTGGCGTGAGCCGGATGAGGGGAAACTCTCACGTCCGGTTCTGAGGGGAGCGAGCGGTGGCAACACCGCTCGCTTACCCGACCCGCGACATGAAGTCGCTAAATGCAGTTGTTTGTTATGAAACCTCCTTGAGAGAAAAAACCTGCGGTTCCGTTCGCAGCGTCTATCGGCACCGGCGCGACTGGCAACGGTCGGGTCGGAAGCTGCCGAGACAATGTATCTCCACCATAACGGTGCGGAAATGACCGCGAGGTTGTTTCTGTGACTGCCAGCGTCAAGGCGGTTGGGCTTACAACATTAAAAACTGGGGATGAACTACCCTGATTTGCAGGGTTATTTTAACACTGCTTTTGCAGGGGATCAAGCGGTTGTTGGCACTACACGCCCACTACCGGACTTAACCCGCCACATACCCGTCGCATACTCGGTTATTGAAGAAACCGTTGAAGGTTTCGTTGAAAGTTTTTTCACAAG
>PLZL01000286.1:0-7418 GCA_003152145.1 Limisphaerales bacterium | reverse complement strand
TTAAGGACAACCACGGCGATTTTGCCGTCGGAGTTGAGGGCGGCGGTGGCGATGAAGTCGTCGCTGTTGGAAGTGCAGACGATGCGTTTGGCGCCGGGACGGATGAATCGGGAAAACTGTCCCAAAACGTAGAACGGGGGATTGTAGGTGATTTCGCTGGTGGTGGTGTCGGCGTTGACGATGGTGTTTCTGTGAACGCCGGGGACATCGCCGGCATGACGCGGGCCATTGTCCTGATCAAGAATCAGGTTCCAGACATCCCAGCCTTCGGTCCAGTTGTTGAGGTCGGTGATGACGCTTTTGGAAAGGCGCAGGGCGGCGGGCCAGTTGCCGCCGATGCCGCCTTCGGTGTAGAGGAGATGTTTGTCGGGAAAGGCATCGTGGACCATGCGAACGTTATCGAAGTGGTCGCCTGTATACCAGTGGAAGGCGGCACCCCAGATGTAATCGGAGGCTTCCTTGTCATCGTATGAGGGCTGGACACGTTCGTATATGAGGCCGCGATTATGGTCCCAGATCATGAGCTTGACATCGGAGAGTCCGGCCTTTTTGAGTGTGGGACCGAGGAAGTTTTTGACGAAATCACGCTCTTCATCGGCGGTGAAAATGCAGGATTCCCAGACTTGGATAGCGAGCGCCTCATTCTGAACAGTCAGGCCCCAAATGGGAATGCCCTCGGCGGCGTAGGCCTTGATGTATTTGACGTAGTAATCGGCCCAAGTCTGGTCGTATTCCGGCTTGAGCTTGCCGCCGTGCAGCATTTCGCCGTTGGTTTTCATCCAGCCGGGCGGGCTCCAAGGCGAGGCGTAAAGCTGAAGCTTGCCCTTGGCTACGGCCTGGGCACGCTTGATGAACGGGATGCGGTTCTTGAGGTCGTGGTCAATGGTGAAATTCTTGAGTTCAGTGTCGTCGGGGGTGTCATCGTAGGTATACATCTCGTCCGAATAATCGCAGCTGTGAATCGTGGTGCGGCAAAGGATGTAACCGTTGCCTTCAACGGGATCGAAACAGGCTTTGAGGAATTGCTCCTGGGCATCCTTGGAAAGTTTGGCGAAGACATCGGCGGCGGCATCGGTGAAGGCGCCGCCAAAACCCAGGATGGTTTGGAAGGTCTTTTTGTCGTCGATGATGATCGTGGGAATATCCTCGTCCGGCTCATCGAGCGGCGCGAGGGGAAAGAAACCCCGATCCGTGAGCAGTTGTGCGGGGACGGATGCAGCCGCCGGTAAAGCCGTGTTGGTCGCGGCGGCGGAAACCGGCGGCGCCGTGACATAAACGCGGGCTTCCGCGTAATCCCGTTCCTGCGCGGAGGCTGAAACGGAAAGAAGACAGGAGATGATGGTGAAGAACACTGCTCGCAAGGCTGCGCGAGAAGCAGTGGAGGTTGATGTTACGAGTTTCATGGCGTATTTTTCAGTTGGGGTTGGAAGTGCGCAAATTAGCAAGACCCGGGGAAAACTCAAAGGAGTAGCAGTTGGCTCCCTGTTTCTGTTTGCTGAGCGTTTCCATGACATCACTCCGTGTCGGAGTCACCAACTTTGGATCGGTGGCAGTGAGATAAGCCTTGGCAATCTGTATGTTGATGGCTGGCTGGCTCTGAGCCTCGTTTTTGGGATTGAACAAACGCTTGGCTTTCCTTATACGAAGGGGATAATTCCGTCCCTGAAAGTAATCGTTTCATAAGGTGGATATTGTTCTATCATAGATCGTGCTTTTGGCAAAGCACTTTCTGGCGGCAATTAAAGTTTAGCGGCAGGCGTATCATCCGCCTGTGTTTCCAGAATTGTCTGCTTGAGCGCCGAAGCCGTTGAAATCATTTACCAATTCGGTTCTGGTAACCGGATTGTCAGTGTCATCGGCTGCCTGCGCGAACCGGTCGGTTTCGGGAATTCGCAGGATTTGCCATATTTGAAAAGTGCATGAAAAACGAACCTCCAAAGCGCCCGTCCGTCTTGATTTTCATGGGTGTTGCCGGCAGCGGTAAAACGACAGTGGCCGCCTTATTCGCGAAAAAAACCGGCGCGGTTTTTTATGAAGGCGATGAATTTCATCCGCCGGAAAACATCGCCAAGATGCGCGGCGGAATTTCATTGACCGATGCCGACCGCGAAAAATGGCTGAAAACATTGAGGAAAATTATCGTTCGCTCGCTGGCTGCGAAAAAATTCACCGTGCTGGCCTGTTCGGCGCTGAAATCAAAATATCGCGATGAATTGGCTGCCGGCGATCACCGCGTGAAATTTGTGCATCTCACCGGACCAAAGACGCTGATTGAAGAGCGATTAAAAAACCGGCTCGGACATTTCATGCCGCCCGCGTTGCTTGAGAGTCAATTGGCGATTCTCGAACCGCCAGCGGACGCGCTCGTTTTCAACTGTGAAAAATCACCGACGGAGATCGTGACAGCGGTGGCTCACGCTTTGGGAAACGTCATTTCCGATTGAACTTGCCCCGCACTTTTTGGCAGTAAAAAAGCAAGCGCGGCGGCGAACAACATTCCGATTCCCAAGGCGTTGAACGGAATCGCGGTGCTGTGATATTCCGTCTTGAGCCAGCCGACGATGTAAGGTCCGGCGAAACCGCCAGTGTTACCGAGGGCGTTGACCAGTCCGATGACCGGGCCAAAAACGTTGCCCGGCAACGTTTCGGTCGGAATCGCCCAGAATGGCGCGAGCGCGGCGAACGGACCGGGAATCGCGAAGCACATGAAGACGTAAGACAGCCAAAAATGTTCCTTCGCCAGCACGCTTAAAATTAAACTCAAACCGCTGATGGTGTAAACGAGCGCGACATGAGCACGCCGTTCGCGGGTTTTGTCGGAATGCCAGGAGTTGAGCACCATGATGATGGCCGTCAGGGCGTAAGGCGCCGCGAACAATAACCCATACTGCACGGCGCTGAAATGTTTTGCCTTCAAACCGTCTGTGAAAAACGTCATGCAGCCGTAAGCCGCCGAGTTGTGGAGAAAATTCATGACGATCATCACCAAGATTTCACGCCGCGCTAGCCGCTTCCAGAATGGAATTTTTTGGGCCGGCTCCAGTTGGGCCGCTTCAATTTGCAGCGTGGTTTCCAAAAAGCTTTTTTCCGCCGCCGAAATCCACTTGGAGTCGCGCGGATGGTCGCTGATGAAAAACCACCAGATCGGCAACCAGACAAACGGCAGCGCCCCTTCCAAAATCAACATGGTTTGCCAGCCATACGCACCGAGCAGCCAGCCGGTGAACGGCGCGGAAGCGGCGACGGCGAGCGGCTGGCAAAGATTCCAAAATGCATTGGCCCGCGCACGTTCCGCGCGGGGGAACCAGTGCGCGAGCAAAACCAATGTTGCCGGAAAAACACTGCTTTCGGAGACGCCCAGAAGAAACCGCGCGGTTTCAAATTGATAAAATGTCTTCGCCAGGCCACAGCCCACGGCGCACACTCCCCAAAAAATCAGGCAAAGGCTGACCAGTTTTTTTGCGCTCCACTTCCCGGCCAGATGGCCGCCGACCATTTGCAGCAAAACGTAACCGAGAAAAAAAATTCCCGCCGCCTGACCTTTCATTCGGTCGTCCATCAGCAGGTCGTGCAACATGGACGAAATCTTCGGATCCAGCGCCATCGACACATTGGTCCGATCCACATACGAAATCGTATACATGATCAGCGCGACCGGAATGATGCGAAGCCACCTTTGTTGGCTCATGGAGCGGATATTGGCGAAATTAGTTGCCCTGTGCTATGTAAAAATTAATCAGCATCTAGCGGTGATCCTTGCGGCGTAATAGTGATTCGGCAATAACGACTAGAAGAAAATAAAGGATATGATGGCGTGCGCCGGGATGGTCGGTTTGATGATCCGGTCACCCTGTTTCAGCTTGAATGTTACAGGTGAACCATTCTTGTTCATCACGTTGACGACAATAGCTCCATTGATATTACGGAATGCAGCCGCTTCAAGATTCGTTGCCGTGTTGCTGAGGCCGATCCGGACTGCGCCGGGACGCACGTATTTGCTGAAATGGCCTATGTAATAGTAATGAGGATTAATGACAATGCTGTCCCGTGCAAAATCCGTATGGATGGGGGATGAACCGACACTGCCCGTCCAGCCAGGTCCGCCCCGTTCATCGCACACCAGATTCCATTCTGTCCATCCGCTAGCCCAGTTGTTCACATCGCCGATCAGATCGTGGGTTTCCCGCTCCGCCTGCCCCCAATCGCCATATTTTGGGCCGGGTTCGGCGACTTCGGTGCCGATGAGCTGTTTGTCGGGAAAGTCCGCATGAATTTTGGCGAGGTTCGAGAAGTGGTCGCCTTCATACCAATGGAATGCGATTCCTGTGGCATATTTGGCCGCAACGGCATCGGAAAGTATGGTATTGGCCCTGGAAAGATGGCCTTTATTGTGGTCGTGAACGAAGATTTTCACGCCGTCAAGGTTGTCACTTGTCAGTTGCGCGCCGAGGATTTT
Organism: Limisphaerales bacterium; assembly: GCA_003152145.1. The sequence continues at coordinate 2,962 of PLZL01000286.1, read as the reverse complement.
TAACAAGTCTCTTTCCTGCTCGGCGGAGTAGAGGGTGCTTTCGAAAGCCTGATTCGCCTGCGGCTCGTTCTGCAAGGTTATGCCCCAGATGTTTATGCCTTCTGCCGCAAAAGCCTGGAGATATTTTGAAACATACAAGGCCCATGTGCCGTAATATTCCGTGCGCAGTGATCCCCCATGGGTTCTGGAGTTGTTGGTTTTCATCCAGGCTGGAGGGCTCCAGGGTGAGGAAAAGATCTTGATGTCGGCGCCCGGGACAGCACACGCGTCCTTGATCATGGGAATCATCCATTGCCGGCAGGATCCTTCACCGTGCCGGAGACGTTGATCTGACCGTGGAGTGAACAATTGAGGACCGAGACAAGAATGATGCTGCCGACAAAGCGCAAGAACGATGACATATAATCCAGTTCAGTTTTGGCATTGCTTGTTGAATGTGCGAATGTTCGCAAATATCTGATGCATAGACCCTGTCGAGATAAAGGGTTACGCGAACCCTTTATGTTGGTTGCCTCAAAACAATCACCTTCCCGGATACTTCATGCGCAGCGCGTAAAGCGACGTTCGGGCCGCAATGAAAAGCGTTTTACCGTCTTTGCCGCCAAACATCAACTGCGTCGGACGTCTGGGAACTTCGATGGTGTCAATCAGTTTGCCCGCAGGGTCATAAACGTAAATCTGGCCGGCGGCGATATACACATTGCCGCGCGAATCAGTGGTCACGCCTTCGCCACCTTGCTCGGCGAACAGTTGAAAGTTCGTCAAGCTTCTATCCGCATTCACGTCGGCTTTCCACGTTCTCAAGTTGGATTCGTCGGTGATATAAAAAGGTTTGCCGGGCACGGCTTTGCCAAAACCGAACGAGCGGATTTGTGGACTTGATTTGATGTTCCAACTGGTTTCTCCGGTGAGAAAACTTTCGCCGACAGGCAGAACGGTCGTGCCGTCCGGCGAAACAAATTCAGCCGTCGGATGCAAAAGTGAATTGCGATTCAAATGCCAGTCGCTGACGGGCAGATACAAATTTTTCCCAGCCGAATCGGAAAGTGGTTGAGATTTTAGCATTGTGACTTTGTTGCTTGGATCGAGGGAATAAACTGTGCCGTCGCCCGTATCGGAAACGACCATCAAATTGCCTGCCTGATCCACAACAGCGTTGACCGGTTGGAAGGAAACATCGTTGGTGGAAAGCTGTCGTTTTGCAGAATCCCAGCGATAAATCCGCTGCTCATGCGCATCCACAAAATAAAAATTGCCCTGTGAATCCACCGCGCCGCCGGAAATGTTAAAAAAACCGCCCGCAAGTTTTTCCACCTTCGCGCCTCGTGCGACAACAGGTGAAGATGTTTGCGGTTTGGCAGGAGGTGATTTGCCTGAAATGTCCAGCGAGGCGAATTCGTGCTCGCGAAGCTCAATCTCGTGGCTTTGGTCGTAAATGGACGTATCAAAACTGGCCTTGCTGTTGCTGTCGCAATGAAAATTCCGAAAACGGATGTCGCGCGATTTGGAAATTTTCACTGCCCATGGAAATGGTTGAAACGAATGGATGACGCGATAGCTGTGGAAATTGGCAAAGGTGATATCGCTGGACGAATCAATTTCAATGGGCAGGCAAAGGCCACCTTCGCCCCATTCTTCTTCAGTCTGCAAGGCATAAAAGCTCCAGTGCGCTGCATTTCGCACTTCGATTTCATTGTGGACATGATGCTCGCTGGAAATCTGATAAGCGCGGCCAGGCGTTTCCGTATCGGATACAAGCATTCCTGCCTGTGCAAAAGTCGAGGGCGTCCAAATATCAAGGAACGTCCCCCCGCCGCCGTCAGTGACCCAAAGGCTTGGATATTGGCCGTTCCAGTGGCGATCAGGATTTGGATCGGCGGTGTGATTGGCGTTGTAAGGATTTTCGCGTGAGCCATCGGGCAGCGGCGTGCCGTGGCCGCCGAGAAAGCGAACGTCATTCATCATCGAATTGGCGCCGGCCTTCCAAAGTGCCGCGACCGCGCGCGGATTATTTCCGATCGTGTAAAGTCCGATGCCGATGACAACATTGCTGCCGCCTTTGGGCGCTTCGAGCAATGCTTTGGGATCGCCAGTGCCGGCGAACGCAGGCGCGTGGTCCGGTAAAATGATTTGCGTCGCGCCCGGATGCAGGCCGATCAAAACCGTATGGGGCTGCAATTTCAACGTGTCCCGCACGATGTAAAACCCGGACGGAAAATAAATCGCTTGATGATTCGCAATCGCATTTTGCAGCGCCGCAGTGTCGTCGGTTTGGCCGTCGCCTTTAGCGCCGAGGTCGCGCGCATTGACCCAAGTATTGCAAGGAGGCAGCGGAGTTAAATCGGAAGCAACCGGCTCTGGCATCGCGGTCAGCGGCTCGGTATCAAAATGAGTTTCAATTTCCGGCACAGTTCCAATATCGGCAAAATCAAGTCCGTGAGAAAAATTCTTAACAGCATAAATTGTTGACGGCGCGGCGAAATTTTTTCCGCTGTCTTGCAACGCGGCAAAAACCGGCACATTGCTGCAAGTGATGCCTTCCAGATTGATTTCGTTGCGCGGACTTTTTTCCATTCCGAAAATAAATGCCGGACCAGAAATGTCTTCAAGGCGCGCATCCTTGACCCAAAGTTCATCCGCCCAATTCGTTTCAATCTCAATCGCCGTCGGAATATTTCGGAACTGCGGACGGATGAGCGTCAGCCCGGCTTCATGCTCGAAGATTGCCGACTCATGCTGGCCTTCAAACGAGCAATCTACAAATGTGAACTGCCAACCGGGCGAAGGTTTTGACGTCCAAACCGCGTGTGTGCCGCCGAAGAAATGAACATCCTNNACCGGCCAGCGCGGAGCCAAGACGGAAATCCATGTGAGCCAGGAAACAGTGTTGCGCATAACGCGACCGCACAGCAACCGCGCCGGAATTTCCGTTTTCAATCTCGATGTCAACATTGGCGAGCGC
>PLZL01000433.1:1346-2721 GCA_003152145.1 Limisphaerales bacterium | reverse complement strand
TTCAATCACATCGCTCCGGCTCAGATAAACTTGGTCTAAGCAATGAACCTAACCCGAAAGGTAAAAGGTATGAAGCAAGCCCATTGCAAGTTTCTGTTGGTTTTGATGTTACTGAACAATTTTAGCTCCCTTGTGCGGGCCGATGCACTAGACAATTGGACGGCCGGCCAAGTCAACACCAACGTAACCGCGAGCGGTATTAAGGTATTTGGCTTAGCCAGCATCGTCTACGGCAATGGCCATTATGTTGCCGTGGGATCGCACGGTGGCAGTGATTTTGGAATCATCGAAGCGTCTGAAGATGGCGTGAATTGGACGATTTGTGGCGACGGTGATTCTCAATACCCCTTCATGATTTTAGACCTCTACGATGTAACCTATGGAAACGGTACTTTTGTGGCGGCGGGAATGGATTATTACACGGGCCAAAATCTTTACAGTTCGACCAATGGCATCAATTGGATTTCGCACACGAATGCAGACATTTCCCATTTTTTTGGCGTGATTTATGGTGGAGGCCTGTTCGTCGCAGTCGGCGACGGAGTGCCGCCGGGGACTTACACTACAACTACAACCAATCGCAACATCTACACCTCTCCGGATGGAATCACCTGGACCCGGCGGAATTCCGGCGCTCCTGCCAACAATGTCCATTCGATCATGGCTGTGACTTACGGCGCGAGCCGTTACGTTGCCATTGACGACACGGGTTATATTTATACCTCGACCTTGGGGACAACTTGGACGAGAAATCTCATCAGCGGCAATTCGAGCATTCCTCTTATGGCCATGTCAATTATTGCAACGGTCTTTTCGTAGCCCTCGTCAATACCGGCACAAACATGGTCTCAACCGATGGGCTTTCCTGGTCGCCGATGGTGAAAGACACGACTAATGTTTTTTCGAGGGTCATTTATACGAACGAACTTTACGTCGCGTCAACAGGTTCAACGATTTTTACGTCCACCAATGGCACCAATTGGATTCAGCGCAATTTCCCGACGAACGCCCATGTGAATGGCATCACTTTTGGGATTCGCAATGTCGTAGCCGTTGGATCTACAAATTCCGCGCCACCAACAGGGCCAATAGCCTTCGTTTCAGATCCGTTTGTAGCCATCAACCCGAATCCCGGTATCCCTCCGCTGTTGAAAATATTCGGGTTGCAAGGGCGTTCTTACCAGATTGAATCCACCGATATTCTGCCTGGCAATGCCGGCAATTGGCGGACAAATACTACTCTACAATTGACTAACAGTCCTTGCTTTTGGCTGGATACAGCCGCTACAAATTCACAAAGTTTTTATCGCGCAGTATTGTTGCCCTGAAATTAAAAGAACGGATTGTGTCCCTTTTCCTCCGCCACCGTCGTCAG
>PLZL01000433.1:0-1306 GCA_003152145.1 Limisphaerales bacterium | reverse complement strand
GCGTCTCGCGATGCGTCACGCGCAATCCGCCGAGATGGACGATTTCCGCCGTCTTGTTGCGCTGGTCCACCGGCGCGTTTTTCGAGCCGGAATGCAGCCGCGCCTTCGGCCACGCCTCGCGGATTTTCGGCAGCGCCTCGACGTGGTCCCAATGCGAGTGCGTGATGAAAATGTGCCGGAGCTGAAGCTGTTCGGCGGCGATGGTGTCGAGGATCGGTTTGGCATCGAGGCCGGTGTCGAACAGCGCCGCCTCGCGCTGGACTTCATCCCAGACGAGATAGCAATTCACCGTCAACCCTTCGCCTGCCGTGGTGAACACGCGGATTTCGCGCCAGAGTGTCAAATCCGTTCGCGCGGGCAGCCAGCCGCTGACGATGGCTTCGAGTTTTGCCGGACTCAAGCCAATCAATGGCGCAAGTTTTGAGAAATTGATTTTCGCCGTGATCTCGCCGGTTTCTTCAAGGGCGGACAATTCAGTTTCGGAAATGCCCGCGGCATCGGCCGCAGCGGAAGCTGAAACACTGCTCATCGCCCGCGCCTTGCGGATGATGTCGCCGACATGGTCTTCGAGATTCATGGGCAAAACGTTAGCCGCACGGCGCGCAACGCCGCAAGCTTTCGCCGTTGGAAATTGCGCGCCAAACGGACGCCCTGGCCGGCCGCGTGCGCGAATAACTTTTCAACGCCCGCGAAAATTGGCATCATCATCGGAGTTTTCAACGCCAGGGAGAACCGTTCCGGGCGAAGCGGCGGGCAATGTTAATATGACGAAACGAAAAACGACAGCCGCGGATTTGGCAAAAACCGGCGGATGCGGTGGCGATTCTTCCGTCGCGTTCGCCGCCGGCAGGCCGCTTGGCTATTTTCTGACGCCGGTGTTTCTGGCCGGCCTGCTGTTTCTCTGCGGGTGTCAGACTTCCAATCAGAGTCTGTTCACCGCTGCCGGTCCCGGCTGGCGCGTCCAGCAAGGCCNNTGACAATCCTTTTTGCCCAGACCACTTCCACCCACTGGTTGATCCGGTTTCCGCAACGGCAGATGGGTTTTAGCGGGCGCGGGCCGGGACCGAAACGCTTTAGCTGGCTATATCTTCCCGCCGCACTGGCCGGAAAACCGCTTCCGGAACCACTGCATTTTGAAAACAAGGCCGGCGGCGGCTGGCGGCTGGAAAATTCACGCACGGGTGAGACCTTGGAGGGTTTTCTTTCGCCGTGAGTTCGTTCCTGAAACGCTGGTGGTGGGCGCTGCTCGCCGTGGCGGTGGGCCTCGGCGTGGCGCGGCTCCGCTTTGACACGGACATCCTCGACC
>PLZL01000180.1 GCA_003152145.1 Limisphaerales bacterium | reverse complement strand
TGTTCAGCGCGGTGTTGGAACCGGAATTGACGCTGTCAAAATAGGGCGTGGTGCTGTTGTTGCCGAAGACGTGATAGGTTCCGGGAACGAGTTTCAATCCGCCGGGCGCGCCGTAATAAATGTTGGTCGTCATGAGCTGCAAATCGTCGCGGTATTCGAGATCATAACTCAGTTCCGTAAGCATGAGCAGGATGTTGGTGTTGGTGGTATTGGTGCTCCAGTTGATGTTCAGATTGTTCGTCGGATTCATCGGGTCAATGGCCTGCCCTTGATGCGCGCCGTTCGGGGCGGTATTGGACAGAATCGTCTGATACCCGGCCTCGCCGCTGTAGTCCACGTTGTAATCACCCACGTAAAGCACGCGGGCGGTGGCGGGCAGGTCAATCGCCTCGTTCGTTCGGATGATCTGCGCCTCGCCGAGACGATGAGCTTCGTTGGCTGTGCCGGTGCCGGCTTTGTAGTGGCTGACGTAAATGTAAAACACGTTGGTGGCCGTCGCGGTGATTCCGGCGGGCGCAAATTTGTATCGCATCACCTCGCGATATTCGCCGCTGCTGGAACCAAGGTTGTCGGTCCCGCCGCGCGGGTCCACCGCCACGGAGGCGAGCAGTTGCACCGTCCTGGTGTTGAAAACAATCGCGTTCGGTCCGTTGCCAAAGCCGTTGTTGGTTTTACCACCGAATTGCGTCGCTTGATAACTGCTGTTGGAATACATCCCCGCCACGCCGTAGAAAGAATTCAGCCCGTTCACAATCGGCGTGACCGTGATGGAATTGCTCGTCGTCTCCTGCAACGCGAGAATATCAATCGGTTGTGCGCCGTCGCTCCCGACGACTTCCTCGCCGATGCCTTCCAACACGCCGCCCGCTTGAAAATTGCTTGTGTCGCCCGGCGGCGCAATCAAGCCCGGCAGCGGCGGCGTTGGGCCGCTGATGTCCGCTTCGATGTTGTAAGTGACAATACGCAGGGTTCGGGTCTGGGCGTCAGCGGTAAGCAGGGGGAATGCCGCCGCAGCCAGGCCGATAATGCAAAGCAAAACGGATTTTTCCACAACTTTGCAAGATAATATCACAACTCACCGTTTCTGATTGTAACTATTTTGGGAATACTTTTGGCGGGCCAGTTTTTCCGCGTGTTCTTGTAGTCCCGCCTCCGGCGAAAGTTCACACCATTCAACCCGAAATTGTTCGCAGGCGGCTTCACGCATTGCATTTTCCCAATCCACCCGCGCCAGCGAAACCGGCGGCGGCTGGACGGAGCCTTGGATCAGCAGGCCCAGCTTGTTTCGGCGCTGCGCCGCGCCCGCGATTTTTTTCCCGCGCCAGAGCAGATCGGATTTTTCATGGCCGGCGAAACATTGGCCGGGAGCAGATTTTTTGCAGCACGGGGCAAGTTCCGTGGCGACATTCAATTGTGCGAACGCGGATTGGATCCATTCATGGACGCAGCGGTAACTCTCCTCGGCTTTGAGTGAATGCCATTCGTGGCCGGGCGGGTAAACCGCGCTGTAAGTCCAGTCCGCGTCGTGCGGCACAATGCCGCCGCCGGTCGGGCGCCGGATGAGAGGACGCAGCAACGTGGTGCGTTCGACATCCACGTATTTCTGGAAATAACCGAAGGTGGCCGCCGGTTCCGTCCAGCCATAAAAGCGCAACACGGGTTTGCCGAGGCATGACGCCGCTTCCAGCAGCGCTTCGTCCAGCGCCATGTTGAACGCGGCGTCACACTTCCCGGAGTTGATCAAAAGCCAGTTCATTTAGCCACAGATTTACACAGATGAAACACAGATTTTGAACTGTCAAAAATGTCGCGCGAAGGACGCGAAGTTTGCGAAGAAATTTCCTCTTTTCCCTCTTTCGCCTTCGCGTTCTTCGCGCGACACTCCTCATCTGTGTTCAATCTGTGTTTCATCTGTGGCTTAAAGATTCTTTCACGCCAACTCGTGGACACCATTTCAGCACCTCGCAGTTCTTGCAATCAGGCTTGCGCGCAAAACAGCGGCGTCGTCCGTGCCAGACAAGCCAGTGGCTGAACAGCAGCCAATGGCTGCGGGGCAGCAACTTCATCAAGTCCCGCTCGATCTTTTCAGGCGTCTTCTCCGTCGTCAGGCCGAGCCGCCGCGACAGCCGCATCGCGTGCGTGTCCACGATGACGCCGACCACCACGCCAAACGCATTTCCCAAAACCACGTTCGCCGTCTTGCGCCCGACGCCGTCGAGTTGGATCAATTCCTCCATCGTGCGCGGCACTTCCCCGCCATGACGCTCCACAAGTTTGCGGCAGCAATTCTGGATGTTCTTCGCCTTGTTCCGGTAAAAGCCGGTGGACTTGATGGCCTGCTCCAGTTCGGCAATCGGCGCGTCCGCGAAATCCGATGCGGAGCGGCATTTCTTGAACAAATCCGGCGTGACGATGTTGACGCGTTTGTCGGTGCATTGCGCGGAAAGAATCGTGGCGATGAGCAATTGGAGAGGGTCCGTGTAAGTCAACTCGCAGTGCGCTTCGGGATAAGTCTTCTGGAAACCGGCGATGATCTTTTTCAGGCGCGCGGTCTTGGCTTGAGCGGTTTCGCGTGGCATTTACGTCGGAAAATTAACAACAAAAGAACAAAGACACGAAGAAAA
>PLZL01000047.1 GCA_003152145.1 Limisphaerales bacterium | reverse complement strand
CGTGTGCTAGTTTTTGTGCTAGAGTCGCACCTTTCTCGAAGCCCTCAACACCACCTTGAATGGAACGGGTGAAATTCAGTTTTACTCAATAAAATCAATGGTGTTGACGCCATTTTAAGTGACGAAACGAAACGGGAAAAAAGGGCCAAAAATGGAAACCTGAATCTAGCGCGTCTGCCAATTCCGCCACGTGGGCACAATCATTCGCAGCCAATTGAATACGCGGTGCCGCGCGTCCGGGCAAGTCAAATTGCGTGCCGCTTTCCGGCACATTGGGGGAAAACCGGACGTTCGCGAAGGCGCGCTCAAGGAACGTCGTCACGTTTCCAAAGTTGCCGGAATTCTAGCAAGTGACGATCAAAGTGCTGCGCTGGGAAGAACGGGACAAGCGGCTAGTCATCAAAGATGCCGAGGTGGTGGCATGAAAGACATGGTGATCCGCGAGCGGGGAGATGGGGCGGTGCTGGTTTCAAATTTGACACGCCCGGTCATTTTGATGGGGTGAGCGTTCGCGTGATTGGCATCCGACTTGGCCTTTGATTCGCAAAGCCCATGACAAACATGTGAACGCGCGCATTGGGGCATAGAAAGTTTGGTTAAAATGCATTTTGAACATCAACCGGGTGTTGCAATATGGGAGTTGTTGGATACGGCTTCAAGCAACTGATCAAGTGCATGCTCAAATCTTTGAAAAGACCTGAGGTTTTTGCTTCGGACACACTGGAGGTCTAGCAATTCTGTCAACGCACCCTGGTCACGGCTTGGGCGATAATTCGAACAGTTTTGTTCAAGCCATCGCTTGCCGTGGGATTCGGGGTCGCCTGGAGGAAAAACAGCGGTTGGAGAAAGGGCGATTCGCCCATTGTTTAGGCAGCGGCCCCTGAGGGATTCGGCGCCGGCAACTAGCCAAGTTTCATACTCAGCGCAGGCAAAAACAACTGACAAGGAAAAAGTTCTGCCTGCACCCGCTCCAGTCGCTGCGGCCGCTAACGATTTGGCAACTATCGCGGCACAAAACTGCAAATTGGATCCGGGGGGAAAGAATTTCAAGTCACCATCATAAACTGCGAGAACAGCCCCGACATTTGAACGTCGTGCAGCGATAGTTACGCCCTTAATCCATTGGGTGAAATCCGGCCTCTGCCTTGATTCGTCCGGTCGTAGAACTCTGGAGGATGAGAAACGGATTACGTCTTTATCGACAAAGAATGTGCTATTATGGTCTTTCTCCAAGAGAAGCTTTCCGACGAGGATAGGGAGCGCGTGAACCTCGCCGTGGCCTTCGCCGAGGAGAACCAGACGTTTCATGTTTACTGCTGCGGTTTCGCTGTATCATCCAGCTTTGCTCTATCCACAGTAAGCAGGTCGCCCGTGGTAAGAAGTTTGTCCTTAACGGCTTGACGTTGTTCTTTGGAAACACGACCAACAATAGTTTTCCCGTCCTGCATGTCAACTGCCCGGACATTATCCACATCGAAAGAATCGAGGAATATGGGATTGTGGGTCGTAAGAATAACTTGGCCGCGATTTTCGCGTGGTGCGGCTTTAAACTCGTCCGCCAAAAGGGACAACGCACCCGGGAAAATAGCGTTCTCCGGTTCTTCGAACACAAGTGCTAGTTTTGAGGGCGTCTGGTAAAGAGCTAGCAAGTGTGCGTAGAAGCGACGCAAACCGTCTGATTCTTGTTCCAAGGAAAGTTCAAACACTTGGCCGGCTGCCTTATGGGCAATTATTGCTCGCGACGGATTTGTAAGGGAGTCAAGCTCAACAGATACGATGGACGGATTGACAGCCTGCAAGGATGCCATGAGGTTCTTGCGAATATTGGGGTGGTGAAAATCTTGAGTGATACCGCGCATGACCTCACGATAGTTCGCTGCGTTGTCCGAGAGGCCGGGGATTTTCTGCAAAAAATTTTGGCCGTGCTGCTGTGGGCTGAGAAAAGACAATGTCGTTGATGGGAAGTGATAATATCCAATCCCGGTAGAAAGGGCAGCATTTGCGAATACTACCTTTTGCAGTGAGGGGAAAACGCCTAGCATCGGAGTGTCGTGGCCGACATGTGGCAAAGGCGACACCTTCGGAATAATTCCCCAGGCCCACGCGTTATTAAGATTCCTTTGCCGCGAGAATATTTGCTCCTTGCCTAAGCTCAATCGTTCCTCGGTCAAGACTCTAGCTGAAGGATTATTGACCAAATTGCCAAAACCGATGCAGTAATTGAAATCCTGTTCCTCGCCGGGAACTGAAAACGACACCTCGATTGATGTCTTTGGGTTGGTCGCTCCTACCGGGCTGATATGCGGCCACCCGCGTTCATATTGGATCGCTTCATTGAAATCTAGGAGAATGTTGCGTAAGAAGCGTATCGCTTGGACTAAATTTGATTTTCCCGTTCCACTGCGACCGACAAGCACTGTGACGGGGTCAAGTTCAAGCTCGACCTCGCGAATGCTTTTAAAATCGCGAATTTTGATAGTCTTGATCATACCGTTAGTCAGAGAGTGGCGGATTTGGGCATCTTGGCAAAGAGAAAAATCATTGCTGATGCGCGTCTCGCGGCCATGGCGAACGCAAAGCAGTGACACTTGGCTCGCGCGAGATTTGATCTGGTGGTATCGGATTTGAAACCAGATTCGCGGGCGGGGGACGTGGCGCGGTGCCAGTGGCAAACGATATTCACGCCTTCCGCGAATTCGTCTTCAACCAGGCGGCATAACCGCTTTCTTNNATTCGAGGAAAGTGGCCGCCATCATGAAGCCGGTGCGTTTGTTGCCATCAAGAAAGGGATGATTGCGGACAATTCCCGCCGCGTAGCTCGCGGCTAATTCCGCGAGTGTGGGCGAGCCATAGGCCAAAAGGTTTTGCGTTTTGGCGAGCGCTGATTCCAGCAAGCCTTCGTCGCGCACGCCGGTCAGCCCGCCGTGTTGTGCCAGCATCATTTCATGAATCGCCAGGCAATCGGTGCGATCCAGCCAGACCGGCTTCTTCATTTCGCCAGTTCCTTCAAGGCATGGCGGTAGTGGCGGCTCAAACGCTCCGCCACTTTCATCTTCCGGGCGAATTCGGGATTGGTGGCGGTAATGCGAAAGCCGCCGTCGGTTGTGTCAGTGAGATAAACGGCATCGCCGTCGTCCGCATTCAAGCGGGCGAGCGCTTCCTTGGGCAAAACCACACCCACGGAATTGCCAACCTTGCGAAGTTTTAATTCNNCCATGATGAACGCAAAACCCGTGATGCCCGTTCGCGCGAGATTTGTCATGGTGGTGTCGGATTCGCGCGTCTGTGGCGAGACAAGCGGGTGCCGGCTGGCGCGAAGCCGGACTGAACGGCGAAATTTCATGTTGGACAACAGTTTTAGTCCAGCTTACACTTATTATCATGAAAAAGGATAGACTGCGCATTTATTCCAGGCAGGCGGATTTTTTCAAATGAGATGGATGATGAAGGCAGTTGCGGCGACAACGCGACGATATGCGGCAATCGGGCTGCTGACAATCGGGGGCGCCCTGTTGATGGTCAACGGCGCGCAGGCGGCAACCACGTTCAGCGTCACCTTTTCAAATGACGCGAGCGGACAGTTTGCTTCCTATTACCCTTCAATCACTTCGAATGTGCTCGCAGCGGCGCAAACATGGTCGCAGTATTTTCCTTCGACCGACACCACGATCGCCATCGAAATTCAATTTGTTGACGACACGACGACAGGGGCGAGTTGCTCAAGTCAGTCGTCATACTATGTCACCAATATCAACGGGATAGACATTTTCGAACAGGCGGCGACGACGAAAATCCGCACCGGCTTCGATCAAAACGGGGAAGATACGCCGGACATCGAGATGCAGCTTGGAACGAATTATCTGGTGCAGGCGCTCTGGTTCGATCCCCATCCGCTGGCGCGCGTGGATTTGGTTCCCGGCGACAAAACCGATGCCATGAGTGTGTTTCTGCACGAACTCTGCCATGCCTGGGCTTTCACGGGTTGGATAGACCAAATGGACGGGACATTTCCAGGCGATTATATGTCAACGTTCGATCAATGGACGCAATTCGACGACACGAATTTTTTCTTTGTCGGTCCCGGTGCAGAAGCGATTTACGGCAGTCCCATACCGCTCACCTACGGCAATGTGTTTCATGTTGGGAACGATTCGCCGCGACCGGGAAGTGATTTGATTCCGGACTTGATGAACGGGGTCGTGTTCTACAATGGTCAGCGTTACTACATTTCGAACCTTGATCTCGCCATGTGTGCGGACGCGGGTGTTCCGATTACAAATCCACCGGTCATCCTGTCGCATGCACAATGGATGAACGGAGCTTTTGCGTTTGACATCACCTGCCCGTTCGGCCGGGCGATGCGCATTGATTTTTCAACCGATCTCGTGAACTGGAATGTGCTTGCGAACCTCATCACGACAAATGTGACGATGGCTGTGAGTGATCCGGCGGCGGCAAGTTCGAAAAACCGGTTTTATCGAGTGGCATTGCAGTGACCTGAACAACGGTCGCCGAAACGTTCGAGGCAAGCGCTCTCAAGGAGGCGTCGCGACGCCCCATCGGTTGGCGAGCAGGTGGATTCCGCTGGCGTTGGTGATGGTGTTCCGGTCCGCAGCACTCTGGAAAGTGCAGTTGGCAA
>PLZL01000297.1 GCA_003152145.1 Limisphaerales bacterium | reverse complement strand
GTGTTTCCGGCGCTGCTCACCGGTTTTGCGCTGGCGTTCGCCCGCGCGCTCGGCGAATACGGCTCGGTCGTTTTCATTTCCAGCAACATACCACTGAAAACGCAAATCGTGCCCGTGCTCATCATGAGCAAGCTCGAACAATTCGACTACGCCGGCGCAACGGCACTGGCGGTCGTCATGCTCGTCGTTTCCTTTTTCCTGCTGCTGGCCATCAACCTGCTCCAATGGTGGAACACGCGGCATCGCGAACGCATCTGATTTATGGGACCCGCATCCGCTTTTCATGCCATCCGCCGCGCCGGGCGCCTTCGCCCGACGGGCGAGCCGGTTTGGGTGCGCTGGGTCTTGATTGCGGTCGCGCTCCTGTTTCTGGGCCTGTTTCTGGTGGTGCCGCTCGTGGCGGTTTTTGTGCAGGCGTTTTCCAAGGGCGTCGGTTTTTATTTTCACACGCTCGCCGACCCGCGAACGGTGAGCGCCATCAAATTGACGCTCATCACCGCCGGCATTTCGGTGCCGATGAACTGCATCTTCGGTGTGGCGGCGGCGTGGGCGATTGCGAAGTTTGATTTCACCGGCAAAAATATCCTGACCACGCTGATTGATTTGCCGTTTGCGGTTTCGCCGGTAATTGCAGGCATGATTTACGTGCTGGTGTTCGGCGCGCAAGGCTGGTTCGGCCCGTGGCTCATTGATCACAACATCCGCATCATCTTCGCCGTGCCGGGCATCGTGCTGGTGACGACGTTCGTGACGTTTCCGTTCGTCGCGCGCGAGTTGATTCCGCTCATGCAATCGCAGGGTCGCAGCGAAGAGGAGGCGGCGCGGACGCTCGGCGCGCGGGGTTGGCAGATGTTCTGGCGCGTGACGCTGCCGAACATCAAGTGGGGCCTGCTTTACGGTGTGATTTTGTGCAACGCCCGCGCCATGGGCGAATTCGGCGCCGTCTCGGTCGTCTGCGGCGGCATTCAGGGCCAAAATACCATCACGTTGCAGATTGCAGCGCTTTACATGGATTACAATCTAACCGGCGCGTTCGCCCTGGCCACGGTGCTGACGTTTCTGGCACTCGTCACCATCGCGTTGAAGGCGTGGGTCGAGAGCAAGGGCGCCGCGCTCGCCGAAGCAAGGGAGAAAACATCCGCATGAGCGTTGAAGTTCGCAACATCACGAAGCAGTTCGGCAAGTTTCCCGCGCTGCACGACGTGAGCCTGAAGGTCGAGTCCGGCGAACTGGTCGCGCTGCTCGGCCCGTCCGGCTCCGGCAAGACCACCTTGCTCCGCATCATCGGCGGGCTGGAATTTCCCGACAACGCCGAGGCGCACGTTTCGTTTTATGGCGAGGACGTGACCGCGCTGCCGGCGCACAAGCGCCGCGTCGGGTTTGCGTTCCAGCATTACGCGCTGTTCCGCCACCTGAATGTTTTTGAAAACATCGCGTTCGGCCTGCGCGTGCGGTCGTTCTGGTCCCGCCCGAAGGAATCCGAAATCCGCGAGCGCGTCGAAAAACTTCTTAAACTCATCCAGCTCGAATCGCTTGGCAAACGGTATCCGTCGCAACTTTCCGGCGGGCAGCGGCAACGTGTCGCGCTTGCCCGCGCCCTGGCCGTCGAGCCGAAGGTTTTGCTGCTCGACGAACCGTTCGGTGCGCTCGACGCCAAGGTCCGCAAGGAACTCCGCCATTGGCTGCGCCGGTTGCACAAGGAGATCCACATCACGACACTCTTCGTCACGCACGACCAAGAGGAGGCGCTGGAGGTGGCCGACCGCGTGGCCATCATGCGCGAAGGCCACATCGAGCAGATTGGCACGCCGCTGGAGATTTATGACCATCCGGCCACGCCGTTCGTCTATGATTTTCTCGGCAACGTGAATGCGTTCGCCGGCAGCGTCCGCGACGGCTCCGTCGTCATCGGCGAGACGAAATACGACGCGCCCGAGACCGCCGGTGAAGAGGAATCGTCCGCCATCGCGTTCGTGCGCCCGCACGACATCCGCGTCACCCGCGAGCCTGGCGGTCCGGCGACGATGGTCGCGCGCGTGAAACATTGCAACGCCATTGGCCCGTTTGCGAACGTCGAACTCGAACGCCTCGACAACGGCGGGCTGTTCACCGTGCAATTGAGCAAGGAACAGTTCCGCGAGCTCCGTCCCCAGCCCGGCGAACAGCTTTTCGTGGAATTGCGCAACGTGAAGGTCTTCCCCGAGGACTTCTCCATCTGAATTTTCTCCGTGCGCGTTGGCATTGGCGTCCGTATCTTCCCGCCGCTTAATGGCGACGATCAAACCCTTTGCCGCGCTGCGGCCGAAACCCGAACTCGCTTCGCAAATCTGCGAATTGCCCTACGACGTGTTGTCGTCGGACGAGGCGCGCGCCATCGCCGCCGGCAATTCGTTGAGTTTTTTCCACGTCAGCCGGCCGGAAGTGGATTTGCCGCCCGGCACGGACATTTATGCGCCGGCAGTCTATGCGAAGGGCAGGGAGAATTTTCAGAAACTCATTTCGCAGGGCGCGCTGAAACAGGATTCGCAGCCGTGTTTTTATTTGTATCGCCAGATCATGGACGAACATCCGCAAACCGGCCTCGTCGCCGCCGCGACTTGCGAGGAATATCTCCGCGGCGTCATCAAAAAACACGAACTCACTCGCGTGGACAAGGAGGATGACCGCGTCCGCCACATCGAGGCGCTGAATGCGCAGACCGGCCCGGTTTTCCTGGCGCACCGCGCTGGCGCGGTGCTCGACGAGTTGATTGCCAAAAAAATCTCCGCTAAACCGGACATGGATTTCACCGCTGCGGACGGCGTGCGGCACACTTCGTGGACGATTTCCGACGCCGACGAAATCAAATTCATCGAGCGGACGTTCACCGGTATTCAACAGCTTTACATCGCCGACGGCCATCACCGAAGCGCGGCGGCGGTGCGCGTTTTTCAGAATCGCCAGGGCGCAGGCGGCAGCGGATTCTTTCTCGCCGTGATTTTTCCGCACAATCAGATGCGGATTCTGCCCTACAACCGCGTGCTGAAGGATTTGAACGGGTGGACGCCGGATCAGGTGATGGAAATTCTCGGCGCGGCCTTCGCCGTCAACCCGGACGCTTCGCCGGTGCCCGCGCGCCGGCATGAATTCGGCTTTTATATGCGAGGCAAATGGCACACGCTCATTTTCCGCGAAAAATTCTTGGAGTTGGACAAACCCGATGAAAATTTGGAGACCCAGTCTTCCCGGAAAAAAAGAAACCCGGTTGAAAGTCTCGACGCGACACTGTTGCAGGAACACATTCTCAAACCGGTGTTCCGAATTGACGATCCGCGCACGAGCAAACGCATCCATTTCGTCGGCGGCATCCGCGGCACGGCGGAACTGGAAAAACTGGTGGACAGCGGCGAATACACCTGCGCGTTTTCGATGTTCCCGACGAGCATGAACGATTTGATGGCCGTAGCCGACGCGGGTGGAATCATGCCGCCCAAGAGCACCTGGTTCGAGCCGAAACTGCGCGACGCCATGTTTTGCCACATGATTTGATTTTTTCGGAACGCCACCGGATGGCCTCCGCCCGACTGCATCCATTTTGGGCGCACACTGCCACCCCGGGCCCGCTCATTCTGCTAGAGCACGGCCGGTGTTGTGAACAGGCCGGCAATTTTCGGCAGTTTTCCTCTTGACAGTTTGGCTATTTAATGATATTAAAAAGTCTATTCAACGGAATCGGTCAAAATGCGCGAGCAATGAATCGGCGTTTTTTTATTCGGTCGCAGGGAACGGGAAGAAACGGATTGGGTGTTGGGTCGCATGACCAGCGCCCGTTCGCAAGGGAGAAAAACACACTTAAACAGCCAAAACCTATGACAACATCATCCTTCACCAACCAACTGTTCACCCGAGTCCTTCGTTTAGCCGCGCCTGCAGCCTTGTTGCTGCTGGGTGTCACCCTCACGCCTTTGCGGGCCGACTGGCCCAACACGAACGCCACGAAATGGGTTCAATTCCCGGATAAGACCGGCTACGATGTGCTGGTGGCCCAGTTGGCGGGTGCCCAGCCACTGATCGTCGCGGATGATTTCCCATGTCGGAAGACCGGCCCGATCTCGGACATTCATCTCTGGACCTCCTGGCTTGGTGACACGCCCGATCAGACAATCCCGATCACGTTGAGCATCTGGTCGGATATCCCGGCGATCACCAACAATTCTGTCGTGACGCCCAGCCATCCCGGCAGTCTTGTGTGGAGTCAAACCTTCGCAGCGGGCCAGTATAAGATCAAGGCCTGGCAGACGGCGAACGAACAATTCTGGAATCCCGATCCGTCGCCTGCCGGTCAGATTCTGGGGCCGGATCACATGATCTGGCAGTATAATTTTTATCCCACCAATCCGTTTGTCCAGCAAGGTTCGCCCAACAACCCGCTCGTGTATTGGCTGTCGGTCACTGCGGGCGCAAACACCGCGATGTTTGGCTGGAAAACCGCCACCAACCACTGGAACGACGACGCGGTGTATGGTCACTTGGATCCCAATGGAAATCCGCTGCTGGACTGGAAAGAGCTCCGCGATCCAAACAGCGCTGTGAACCGCAGTCTCGACATGGCCTTCGCCATCACCACCCTGCCGGCTGTGACCAACCCGCCTCCGCAGACCGCGACGAACAAATGGGTGCAGTTGCCGGACGTGCAGGCGGGGTTGGATGTCAAAGCCACATTCCAAAGCATCGTGGCGGATGATTTCCCGTGCAAAGCGGCCGGCACGATTACGAACATCCAGGTCTGGGCATCCTGGAAGACCAATGCCACGCCTGATCCGAACACGGTTTTTGTCGTTGGCATCTGGAGCGACCTGCCTGCCGGCACTGCTAATTCCTACAGCCGTCCCGGCAACTTGGTGTGGACCGAAACCTTCTTGCCCGGCAGCTACACACAGGCAACTGTCGGCACGGGCAGCGAGCAGTTCTATGATCCGGAAACCGGCTTAATGTCTCCCGAAAACGTGGTCTATTCTTACAACTTCAATCCCAAGAATCCGTTTTGCCAGAAAGGCTCCACCAACGCGCCCATCGTTTACTGGCTCTCGGTTTGCGCGAAAACGGTGAATGCCAACGTGCAGTTTGGCTGGAAGACTTCGACGAACCATTGGAACGACGACGCCGTCTATGGTCACGTGAATGCCGCTGGCACCGCTCTTGGCGACTGGAAGGACCTTCATGATCCGCGTAGCGGCATCAGCTTGGATCTGGCCTTCCTTCTTAACAACGGGCCGCCCAGCGCCGATTGCGACCCGAGTATCAAACCGAAATATGTTCAGTGGCCCGACACATCCACAAACGGACTGGACGTGAAGGCCACGGTGCCGAATATTCTCGCGGATGACTTCCCCTGCCGCATACCGGGTCGCATCAACGGCATCACCGTCTGGGGCTCTTGGCTCGGTGACAAGGTGGACCCGAATGTCACCTTCCAACTGGGACTCTGGACTGATGTTCCGAAACAACCCGGCACCAGCAGCTTCAGCCACCCCGGTCAACCCCTTTGCACGCAGACCTTTTATCCGCCGACCTCCACCGCCACTTCCTTGCTCCGCTATAAATCCAGCCTGGCGGTTCCCAACGTGCAGGAGCGTTTCTATGAACCGAACCTGCCGGGCATCGGTGGCCTGATTGGAAACGACACGCAAATCTGGCGTTACGACTTCTATCCGAACCTGCCCTGCTGGCGACAGGATGGCGGCCTCGCCGCCCAGAAGGTTTACTGGCTATCGCTGGTTGCCACCACGACGGACACGAACCAGTTCCTCTTCGGTTGGAAAACGACCACCAACCACTGGAACGACGACGCCGTCTTCGGCCACATGGGCATCAGCGGCGGTCCGCTCGGCGACTGGAAAGACCTGCACGATCCGCGCACGAACATCAGTCTGGATCTCTCCTTCGCGTTACGCTCATTCCCGATTGTCAGCGTCAACAAAGACCTCATCAACACCACCCCTGTGCCCGTGGATGGCATTCGCATCGTGGTTGCCGGCATCCGGGAAGTGACGGCGCACTACGACGATTCGCCGCCGACAAATTGGCCCAACTTCCAGGCCAGCTACGTCGGCGGCAACACGGTGCTGCAATGGAATGGCAAGACCATCCAACCGGGCGAACTCACCCACGTCGGTGCCGAAATGGCGGGCAATTTGTTGAACATCGTTTCAATGGCCTGGTTGCAAGGCCCCACCGTGGTTGGCACGCCCATCCAACTTAATCACCGCCTCCTTGGCAATGGCACCGTCCTCATTTTGGCGAACGACTTTGTTCCAGCCCCTGTCATTGTGGCAGGCGGCTCCATTGAATACTTCACTGACCCAACGCCATTGGATCTGATGAAACCCAATGGGTCTCGCACACCGATTCTCACCGTGCCGCTGCCGATTTCACCGACGCCGGTCCAACCCGGCGGCGTGATGCGGATTCCCCTACAGCAACAAATTCCACCTGGCGCACGCTACGCCATGCTGCACGTCATGCTGTATGACAACCAAGGCAGCCCCGCGACCGAGGACTTCCTGCAACTGCCGCTGGACATGGAACTTCTGCCGGCGATCAATCGGGCCGGGATGATGGACAGTTTCTTCGACGTGTTCTTCTCCGCAGTTCCCGGTCGAGTTTACCGGGTGCGGGAGTCGCCTACCTTGCAGGCGGATAGTTTCTTTGACATTTTCACGGAGCTATCCACCGATGGCGGAGACGGCATCCAGGTAATGATTCCCTTCACAGGCCCGCAGGGCTTCATTCGCGTCGTCCTGGATCCGGAGTAAAACTGACCTCGAAACTTCCGCTGCCCTCGCCCCGTTTGGGAGCGAGGGCAGTCTTCATTTTGTCATCTCTGAAAGCACGAATGTCAAGCTGCCCACGTTGTTCATAGTTCGGGTTGAACCCAGTCATCTCTTCGCCTTCAACGAGGCATGGAATTGTTCTACCGGCCGGTCGCATTCACTCCCCGAAGCCTGTGGCTTCATGACGAAATCGCGCTGCTGCCGGTCTGGTCAACCCTGACCTGACTTTGCGCCGGTTCCCGATAATCCTCATCCCGGCGCAAAACCCAAAAGCTGGCTTCGGCCAGATGGCGGGCGACGGCACCCACCGCTTTGGCGTGGCCTTTACGGTCCCGCAGTCGCCGATACAAATGCACGACGTGTCGGGGACTCCAGTGTGCCTGGTGCGAGACGATGACGTTGGCCGCTTCCACATAGGCCCACTTGAGATAGCGGTTGACGTCCGAACGAAGCCGTCCATAGCGCGTTTTGTCGCCGCTGCTATGCACCCGCGGGGTCGTGCCAGCGTAGCTGGCCAAGTGTTCGTGGCTGGCAAAGCGGTTCACGTCGCCGATCTCCATAGCCACCGTGGCCGCCAAGATTAGCCCGATGCCGGGCAGTGTTTGCAGTCGTTGCATCGCGGGGGTCACTTGCAATAATTCCTGGAGCCGCTGTTCCTGCTGCTCGATCTGACCTTGCAGAAAATCCAATTGCTGAAGCAGTTGTTCGGTGACAAAACGGGTTTGCGGCGGCAATGTGGTCAAACAGTCCTGCCATTGTTTGCGACCCAGCCGGCCAAACGAGTCACTGGCTTCAATGTTCAATCCATATTTGGCCAGCGTGGAACTGAGGCGGTTTTTGAGCCGCGTGCGGCTGACCACTAGCACCAGCCGGGTGCGGGTCAGTTCGCGCTGGTCACGCAACTCGGCAGGCGGAATCCAGACGGTGGGCAGCGTGTCATTGCGCTGGAGCCGGTTCAAGCCATGCACGTCCAGCTTGTCCGTCTGGTTGGATCATACCCATCATCAGCTTGGCTTTGCGCGGATGCACCAGCAGCGGCTGATGGCCGGCCTGCTCGATCTCACCGATGATCCAATACCAGTTGCCGGTGGCTTCCACCGCCACGGTTTGATGCGGAGGACATTCACGCAAACCGGCGCACAACGCCCCGCGCTGGTGTTCGATCCGTTGCTGGACGGTGCGTCCGGTCTGCGCGTCTTCTCGTTCCATCAAAGTATAATGCCTGTGGCTGTCAAATGCGATATACTCTTTCATACGTGGCTCCTTTCTTGATTGTCGTTGCCGTCAATCTACGCCGACGGCGTGAGTCACGCTTTCATATATTCACTCCGCAGAACTGGATGGTGCGACCAAAACGGTGTTGAATTCTCCGC
>PLZL01000120.1:16267-28613 GCA_003152145.1 Limisphaerales bacterium | reverse complement strand
CCATCTGCACTTTGACGGCGGGATGGAAATCTTTGCGCAGGCCGAACGTGCGCCACGCACCGTCGGCGTCAAAACCGACGCGCAAATAAGTGGTGACGAGCTTGCGGTTGTCGCATTTCAGTTCGTTGCCGGGCGTGCCGTTGATGATGTCCACGCTGAAATGCTCGCGCCAATGGCTGTTCCACTCCGGCTTGTTATAGCGCTTCACGACGAAGACGACTTCCTTGACGTGCTGTGGAACGCTCGTGAGCCAGGCGTTGTATTCTGGCGTGTAATCTTGTTCGTCCGGCGTGAGCAGCTTGATGACGGAGCCGAGCGAACGTTCCGGCGAAAGCACGGCGCGTTTGTCCACGCGCGATTTGTCGGCGAAACGGTCGGAGTAATCGCGATCAATCAATTCGGCGACGCGGTCGAAATCCGTTTTGAAATCCGCGACGAACACGGGACCGGTGAGAACCGCGTCGGTGATGGGCTTGGAAATTTCCGATTTGCCGCCGCCGGAAACCGTGCTGGGCTTGTGGCAGAAAGTTCCTTCCGCGACCGTGCCGACGAGCCGCCATTGGCGGCCGTGGCCGGGCGGTTTTTCCATGCGGACTTTGTAGCCGGAGGGACGGACGTAAGTTTTTTCGGGCGAGAGCTTGATGCTGTGTTCGCCGGTGGCGGGGTTCGTCCAGAAAACTTTCTGGCTCTGCAAATCGAAACGCGCCGCGGCGGGGACGTAGATGATTTCCGGAAATTTTTTGTCCACCGCATAACCTTCCGGTTTCAATTCCATCACGTCGGTGAACAATGAAATCATTTCCACGAAAGAATGGCTGGAGCGTTTGGCGAGCACGTCGCCGTTGAATTCCTCGCCGAGGTCGTAGCTGGGGAAAACCAGCGCGCCGCCCGCGTGTTCTTCCTCGGTGAGGCCAAATAAATTCGCCGCGTAGCTCAACTGCGTCTTCACCTCTTTTTTGCAGTAGCCGAAATAGTTGTCGGCGATAATTGTAATGATGACACCGGTTTCGTCGCGGGCCGTGAGCTTGAAGGCGTGGCCGTCGTTGTAGAGTTCGTCTTCTTTTTTCCAGCACATGCCATCGCGACGCTGGCGTTCGGTCGCGGCATCCCAATCCGGCAGGCCGACGGATTTTTTCGTAATCTTGGTGAGATGCGGCGCGAGAATGATGCAACCGGTGTGGCCGGTCCAATGTTCGGAATCGAGCGCGGAATCATTTTCCGGCAACAGCGGATCGCCGCCGTTGTTGAAAATGGCTTCGACGAAATCCAGGTTGCTGACGAGATTGCCCGGCACGAAGAAGCGGATCTCCATGGATTTTTCAGAAATAAATCCGGGCACTTCCGGGCAGACCAATGGCCGCAGCAGCAGCGAAACGAAACATTCCGCTGGCCTCGGCTGCGTGGCAGTGAACGGCAGTTTCAGCAGTTCCTTGGGCGGCGTGAGCGCGAGGGCGAGCATTTTCGCGAAGGTAATTTTTGGCACGCCGAGCTTGTCATCGGGGATCGGCAGACCGCCTTCAGCGACGTGAAAAATTCCAGCGGTGGTGCGGCGGTCGCTGCGCGGATTGTGCAGAACGCCTTGTTTGACGCGGTAGGAATTGATGATGTCGGACGAAAAATCATCGCGGTCCACCGGCAGCGAAAGCACGCGGGCGAGGCCGGCGCGGTCGAGCGTGAACGTGCGCGTGGGCAGTTTCGGTGCCGGCACGTCCTGCAAATAATCGTAGAGAAAAGTCTGGATGCGCTGGTCGGCAGGGCAAAGGTGCTGGCCGAGGAGACGATCTTTCTCGCGGGACTGCGCGGCCATGGCGGCGGCGATCTCGACAAATTCCCGGTCGCCTTTCATCGGCACTGGCAGGCAACCGATGAGCGCGAGCTTGACGTTGATGTGGGCGATGAGGTGCGCGGGCAGTTGGTTGTTCATTGGATACGGCATGGTTCCAGTCCGTGACTAAATCCTATGCCTTTACGTTGCCAATTTTGTGTTGATTGGCAAACAATTTTCCTCGGTGCGGCGCGGCGGCAGGCGCTGGCGGAACTGGTTGAAAATGAAAAACGCCTGCGCACGGTCGTGACCGACCAGACGGATTTGATCTGTCGTTTTCAACCCGACGGCAAGATCCCGTTTGCGAACCCGGCCTATTGCGAGTTTTATGGCAAGCCGGAGCCGGCATTGCTGGGTGCCGATTTTTTTCAAAGCCTGGTGAAAGACGAAGCTAGAATGTTGCAGGAAAATTTTCCGACCTTGTCGAAGAAGCGCCCGGTTTTGAATTTCGACCGCAAGGCCGAGGCGACGGCCGGCCATGTGGAGTGGCAGCAATACAGCCTGCGCCGGCTGAAACGCGCAGATGGCCAAGGCGAAGAATTTCAAGTCGTCATCCAGAACAAACTGGCGGCGGCGACCGGTTGCCAACGGCTGTTTTTGCCGCCCTATTCGCCGGACCTCAATCCCATCAAACAGCTCTGGGCCGCCTTCAAAACCCGTCTGCGCAAAGACCTCTCCGCCGCCCGCAATCCCTTCCTTCTTATCGCCAATACGGGCCAATGTTATTGTTAATTTCTATAACACATTCTTTCAACCGGGACAGCCGTTTTCAATTTCGGTTCAGTCGTCCGGCCGTATTGCCACGCCACAACGGTGACTGTGACTGGAAGTTTCGCGCGCGGCGGAAGCGGCATGAATTTCAAAACGTTGCCGTCCATTTCCGCCGGACCTTCGCGGACAAAATAATAAACCGGCACGTTCGCGTCGGAACTGGCCATGAGTTTCACGGACTTTGTTCCGGCCTTTTGATCGGGAATTTCAGGAAAAGTGAGGTGTTGTTCCGCGCCAACCTCGTTTCGCGCTGGAATGAACATATGCGCTTGTTGAACCGCCGGTTTGTATTCCTTGTCGCCCGGATGCGGCGCGGCAAAGACAAGTTCATATTGCCGCGCGTTCGTGTTGAGCAATGTCTCTTTCTGGAAACGAATCGCAAAAGTATTCGCGCTCAATTTTTCAAACGGCCCGCAAATGCGGTCAATGGAAACGGCGTTGCTATTCGCGGCGTGGCCGAGCGGTGAACCGGCGGGAAGTCCTGTCCACTGCGGCAAACGCGGGCTGCCGGACGGAACCGCGCCGTAAAACGCGCCGGACAATTTGAAGGTCACGCCGTCCGCCTCCGGCTCAAATTTCAATGTCACTTGCAGGTGCGAAGCGGTTTGCGAAGCCATTTGTCCGTCTTGAATGTAACCGATCAGTTGCGGCTTCAAACCGCGATAAGCCGCTTCGTATTTTTCCGTTGCCTTCGCCAGTCCCTCATCGAAAAACCAAAACGCTTCTTTCGGATCGCCTTTGTATTCGCTCACCGGCGCGGCGGGCGCAGTCGGCGGTTGATTCAACCGCCACTTGTCCGCCAGCCAGCCGGTTTTTGTCGGATCAATTGGATTTAATTTTGGTGCTGAGTTGCCGTCCCAATTTTTTGGCAGCCGATATTGCATGGATTTTCTGATGTAGAGCGCGAGATATTCGCCCTTCGCGTCGCTGCTCGCAAAATGTCCCTGGGCTGGACTGGCCAGCATGGACAACGGCATGAGCGGATGCTGCTGCCGTTCCCACAAACCTTCGCGTGACCAATCGTTGGCGGACTCGTATTCGCCCATGCTTTCGAGGCATGGCACGAAATCAATGTTGCGGTCGCCCCAAATGTCCGGCGCGAAGTCCTTGTTGCGGAAGTAAGGCCATTGTCCACTGATGGACAGCGCAGCGAGCGTGCGCTCTGGATTCCACGCAGCGAAATAATACGGCCAGCTCGCGGCGGCGGAATGTCCCATGGGGACAACCGGCACGAATTGTAATTCGGAATAACCGGACGCGGCGGCCAAATCATTCATCATACCATTGAATGTTTCGCCCGCACCTTCGTTGAAGCGGAACAGATGGTCAAACGGCGGCGCGACCCAAATTTCGGCGAAGTTCAAATCAGCCAGAGCTTTTCGGAATTTTGGATTTTCGAGAATGGGAATTTCTTCCATGTTGTTTTGAGCGACAACCACGCCGCGCACTTGTTTGCAGTTGGGTGGAATCCACAACCACGCCCGCGATGGACCGGCGTCAGGTTTTTCACTTTTGACGGCAACCGACCATTGCCAGACGGCTCCGTTCACTGGCAAGATTGCGATACCTGCCAAAAATAGAAAAAAAAGTCGAGCGAACAAACTTGCCGGGACAAAAGAGATTTTCATCGGTGCGACATCCTTGATTCAATTTTCAATTTGCGAGCCGGTTCACGGATGCACCGCTTCCATAGATTTAATTCAGAGCAACAGAGATGGATGCGCTATTCTGATGGCTTCATTAAACATTACAACCAATAAAGCGCAGTTCCCCCAACCGAATAGGAACGCACACTGGTGCGATTATTGTTTTAAACCGATTTTAGAAACCGAACGCTTGTATTTCCTACCGCTTTAGTTTTAAGATTCAAGTTCAAATTCGCTGATGTCGTCAACTTTGCCCAAATCACGCGTCACGCTCCGCGATGTCGCCAGCCAGTTGGATGTTTCCCATACAACCGTTTCCCGCGCGTTGCGGGATGATCCACAAATTTCCAAAGCCATGCGCGAGCAGGTGCATAAAACGGCGCGGGAAATGGGACACCGGCCGGATCCCATTTTAAGCGCGCTGGCGCATTACCGGCGGGGCAAAAACAAAAGGTCCATTGGGGCCGAACTCGCCTGGATCAACCACTGGCCAAATCCCAAAAAGCTTCGATCCTACAAGGAATTCAACCTATACTGGAAAGGTGCATTTGATGAGGCGGAACATTGCGGCTTCCGTCTGGAGGAATTTGTCTTGGACAAAAATTTATCTCCGTCCCGGCTCGGAAAAATTTTACGGGCGCGGAACATTCGTGGCATTCTCCTGCCACCCAGCGGAGACGTTGCCCCGAATTTGGGTGATTTTGTTTGGGACGAGTTTTGCATTGTTCGATTTGGCCATTCCGTTTCATATCCCCACGCGCATCTTGTGAGCAGTGATCAGTTAACGGACGGCCTGATCGCGCATGAAAATATCTGGGAAAATGGTTACCGGCGCATCGGCTTGGTAACCTCTGCGAAAGCGCACACACGATTCAGCGCCGGTTTTCTTTTCAGTCAAATGGAACGAGACTCTGGTCAACAACTTCCCGCCCTGATATTAATGCAAGATAAGAGCGACGACGACCAACGGCTACTCGCAGCCTGGTTGAAAAAAAACCGGACGCCATCCTGACCGATGTCACAGAACTACGCGATCTGCTCAATAACATCGGTTACAAAGTGCCTGAAGACATCGGCTTGGCCGCGCTGAGTATATTGGACGGAAACGCGGACGCCGGGATTGACCAGAATTCCGACGAGATCGGCAAAGTTGCCATCCAATTACTTATCTCATTGATCAATCATAACGAGTGCGGCATTCCAAAGATTTGCCGCGAAGTGCTCGTAGAAGGTCAGTGGGTTAATGGCACTACGCTTCCATCAAAGGGGGAAAACCAAGCAATCGATTTTATTCGACAGGGACTTGCGTTTTGATTCGGCTGTGCCAGGGATTTTTTTTGAGACAGGACGGAAGTCTGGATTGTAAATGTTTTCTTCCGCCTTGTATATCCGTGAAATTGTTGCAGTTTTACTGGCGTGAACCCGAAACGCATTACCGTTTATGACATCGCTGAACGCATCGGCTGTTCGCACGCCACGGTTTCGATGGCCTTGCGAAATCATCCTGAGATCTCTGAGAAGCGGCGCGAACAAGTGCGGAAGATCGCCGAGGAGATGGGTTATGCTCCGGACCCGCATCTGGCGGCATTGGCGGCTTATCGCCGGAGTAATACCCCCGCTGAAATCCGCAGTGCAATTGCCTGGATCAATCACTGGGAGCAACCCGAGCAGTTGCGGAAACACCGGGAATTCGATCTTTACTGGCAGGGAGCGGCGCAAGCGGCCAAACGTCTGGGTTACAATTTGGAGGAGATCCGTTGGTCACCAGACTACTCAGCCAAACGCTTCGAGCAGATTCTCATCACCCGTGGGATTCGCGGCGTGTTGATTCCGCCACACACCACGCTTCCGGATTGGGGTGATTTCGATTGGAGCAAGTTTTCCGTCGTGCGATTTGGGTTGTCCGTATCCTCACCCGATTCACATCTGGTAACGGCGGATCAACTGCGCGCCGTGCTCATGGCTGTGAAAAAAATGGCGGATTACGGTTATCAGCGCATCGGTTTTGTCGTGCCGGCGGATAGCGATCGCAAACTGGGCGGCGGTTTCGTGGGCGGTTTCAGTTCAGCGGGAAAATCCTTCAACCTGCCGGTGATTCCGCCCTTGCTGACCGAGGAACAGGTTTATTCCGAACGGCTGGAAAAAGCCCGGCAGTTATTGAGTCAGTGGCTCAAGAAGAACAAGCCCGACGCGTTGCTGACCACGTTGCCGGGAGTCCCCGCGATGTTGCGCCAGTTGAAGTATCGCATCCCGGCAGACATCGCGGTGGCGGGCACGGCGGTGGACGTGCCGGTGGATGCGGGCATTGATCAACATTCCGAGGCCATCGGCCGCATCGCCGTGGAGACCCTGGTTTCGCAGATCAACCTCAATGAACGCGGCGAGCCGGTGGATCCGTATCGCGTCCTGGTTGAAAGCCGCTGGCGCGATGGGAAATCGCTTCCCCGGCGGAAGGGAAAATGAATTTCAGCCGGCGGGTTCCATTCGTTTCCATTCAAGCTTGCTCTCTTAAATCCAGGATTGACAGCCAATTCAACTGGGTAAGTTAAATTCCATTTGAAGGCTCAAGCGGTTGGATATAGATTCTTCTTTGAAACCGGAGCCATGCATTGTCACAACCCATATTGTCTGCCGACGTGTCGAGATGCCATTGAGTCGTCGGGAGTGTCGTCCCCATGGTTCTGATTTCCTCAACCAGTCAAACTCCTATGCAAACAAACCAAACCACCGCCCGCTGCAATGCTAATTGGAAGCTCGCCTTTGGCCTGCTTATTTCTCTCATCACACTCCTGGCGGCAGCGCCAAACACCCATGCCGCAAACGGCACCTGGACCAACCTGCTTGGTGCAGGTGGGACCAACTTGGTGAGCGGCGACGCTTCCGGCAGTTGGGCCAATGTTACAAACTGGAACAACGGCGTGATCGCCACCAACACGGACAGCACCGCTGACTTCAGCTTGCTGGACATCACCACCAACAGCACGGTGACCCTGGACGGCGCGCGAACGATCGGAAATGTCAATTTTGGTGACACGACGCCGAACGCGAACTGGGCTCTTAACCCCGGCACGGGCGGCACGCTCACACTCAACGTGACCACTGGCACGCCGACCATCACGGCCAACAGCGGCTCAAACATCATCAGCGCGGTGCTTGCCGGCACCAATGGGTTCACCAAGGCAGGCGCCGGCACTCTCCGCCTGAACGGCGCGAACACCGTGAGTGGCAACATCCTCATAAACGCCGGAATTCTACAAGTTGGGAATAGCACCGCACTCGGAGTTACAACTCCTGCCAGCAGCACAGTCCTGTCGAATGCCGTTGTGGTCGCCTCCGGTGCGACCATCTCAGTGCTCCCCACGTTTCAGCCCAACTTTCATACCACCTATGTCGGTGGAACTGGCGTTGGGGGCACGCAGGGCGCGATTTATTCCGATCTCAGTTCACAAGCTCAAAACCAAAACAACACTCGTTATTGCATCGGCCTGCTCACTGCTGCGAATCCGGCGGTGATAATGACAAACGACACTACCATCAGAGTGGATGGGACGAACTTTGACGCGCTCGGCTCGGTAATGCTGATCGGTCATATCACCACCTCCAACGCACTTACTGGCCACTTTGCCAACGATACCAATATTACTTTGACCAAGACCGGCACGGGAAGACTGACAATTGATCCGGCTGCCGGGTATAGCGGGGGAAACATACATCTTGCCCAAGGCGGATTAAGATTCGGCAACGTCAACGACATCCTCGGCTATCAGACCGTGACCATTGATGCAGGCACGAGATTAACTTGTGGGAACACCACCAGCCTGAATTCACCCAATTCTACCATTGTGTTGAATGACCAGTTGGATATTCAAGGTAACAGCACCGTCACCGTCATAGGTGCGCAAGTTATTGGCTATTTGTCCGGGGGCAGCAGTGGTTATATCACCAACGGCACACTGGGCGGAACCCAAGCGTCAACTTTGACGATCGCCGGCACCAACGGCAGCGCCACCACTTTCAGCGGACGACTTGTCAGAACCGCGACTGGCAGCGTCGGCCTTATACTTCGAAATACAAACAGCACGCTTCGGCTGACAGGTGCCAACACTTATCAGGGTGTGACGACCATCAATGCCGGAACTTTGCTGGTCAACGGCTCGCACACCGGCGGTGGAGCTTACACAGTGGGCTCCGGTGCCATCCTGGGTGGCAATGGATCAATAAGCACCAACATTACNNTGGATGGCAATGGCGTCAGCAGTGTCATGGTGTCGAACGCCACCCTGACAGCCTCCGGACAGATCGGCGCCTTGGGCGCTCCGGTGGATACGATGGTTCTAAATAACGGGTCGTTGAACATCAAACTGTTCCTCGGCAGTCCTACGGTCTTTGCGACAAACTTCGTCGTGAACAGCACAGGCTGCAATATCTACTTCACTGCCGACGCGCTGAGCCTCGGCCAGTTTCCGATTATTGACTATAATACAATCGGCGGTTCATCCGGCTTCGCCGGCCTGGTCCTCGGAACACCGCCTCCGGGCGTGAGCGCATATTTAAGCAACAACGTGGCCAACACTTCGGTAGACATAGTTATAACCGCAGCACCCCTCGCCACGTGGACCGGGTTGCAGAACGGCAATTGGGACATCGGCATCACGACGAACTGGAACAAGGGCGGAATTAATACGAATTATGTTGACGGGCTTTATGTGTCGTTTGATGACAGCTCGACCCGGACGACCGTCAACATGATGACGAATGTCAGTCCGCAGTCCACCGCATTTTTCATTGATACCAAGAATTACACATTGACCGGCATTGGCAGCCTGAACGGCACCGGCGGGCTGATCAAACAAGGAGCGGCCACGCTCACAATCGCAAACACCAATAATTTGAGCGGGGGAGTTGTTATCAACAATGGTGTGCTGCAATTGGGCAACGGCGGCACGGCCGGCACT
The DNA here is from genome assembly GCA_003152145.1 of Limisphaerales bacterium. The sequence goes on along the minus strand of PLZL01000120.1, from coordinate 19,416 downwards.
CTTGGCTCGGCCGCCATCATCAACGCCGCCTCGCTCACGTTCAACCACAGTGATAACATCACGTTCCCCAACGCCATCAGCGGCGACGGCGCGCTGGTCAAGCAGGCTGCAGACACGGTCACGCTTAACGGCATCGGCCCCGGCAGCGGCGCGATCACGGTCAACAGCGGCACACTTGCGCTCGCGCCTGCGGGAACCATCACCCGCTCCGGCTCTGTCACCGGCAGTGGCGCTTTCGGCATGGCTGGCGCGGGCACCGTCATCCTGACCAGCGGCACCGTCACGTATGGCGGCGGAACGGTCATTTCCGGCGGCACGCTCCAGTTCGGTGATGGAACCGGCAACGGCGTGTTCCCGCCTGCGGGCGCCATTACGGACAACGGCACTCTCGCGCTCGCCTTGAGCGGCACTCTCGCCAACAGCATCTCCGGCAGCGGTGGCGTTTCCATCATCGCCAACGCCATTGTGACCTTCAGCAGTGCCGAAACCTACGCCGGCCCGACATTTGTGAGTGGGGCGTTGGGTTCGACATTGAATGCCACGGCCTCCACCTATCCTTCCGGCAGCGCGTTGACATTGGGCAGTCAGACCGGCAGCGGCGACATCGGCACGGTGAATTTCAGTGCTGGCAACCCGGTATTGGGCGGTTTAAAGGCCGGTGGCAACTTCGCCAGCACCACTGCCAATCAAGTGAACTTGACCGCCGGCGGCCAGACGCTTTCGATCAACGGCAACGTGAGCGTTGGCAACATCGCTCCAGCCGGCGCAACGGTTAGTTTTGTGGTCACCGGCACGGGCGTGTCTGTCGTGGTCAACACCAACGGTGGCACCATCCAGATTGGCTTGGGCGCTTTTGGTTCGAGTGCCGATCCAGACAACGTGTTGGTGAATTTCTCCGGCATTAACAATTTTGTTGCCAACCTCGGCACCAGCACCAACGGCACTAATTCCGTCTTCAACATGGGCACCCTTGATGCCAATCCCGCTCCGGGCGCGGGCACATTGATGGCCAATGAATTCGACCTGGCGGTGCTCTCCAACTCCATCACAGCGGGCACCCTCACCGTCGGTGCGGGCGGTCGCCAGCTCACGCCGTATTTGCGCCTCGGTCCCGGCACCAATATCCTTAATGTCGGCACGTTCAACGTGGGCACTGGCGGTCGTGACGGTGGCAAAGTGGATTTCTACGGTTTCGGTGGCCTCCAGGTTCGCGGCGCGGCGGGCGGCTCCACGCGTGCCAACTACAACCAGGGCGTGAACGCCACCAGCGGCACCGGAGCAGGATTCTTGACAACCGTTGATTTCTCCGGCGGCTACGCCGACCTGCTCTTTGGGCCGATGTCCATCGGCAACGAACCGGTTCGCGTTGGCGGCTGGACGAACGTGTTCACCTTCAGCCAGGGCGTTCTCGATGCGACCAGCGTATCGCTGTCGCAAGGATGTAATACCAATCTTGTCAATTACTCCATAATGAATATCAATGGCGGCACCGCTACGCTGGGTCCGGTCAGCCTCACGGCCAGCCGCGCCAATGGCACGTTGAACATCATGATCGGTTCGGTCAGCGTGCGCGGCATCACCGCCACCGGAACCGGTGTCGCTACCCTCAGTGTGTCGAGCGCATCGCTCACTTCGGTGGGAGCAATTGGTTCTGCCGCAAGAATGATAGACGCGATCAGCCTGAGCGACTGCCCCTTGAGCATCGGTCGCAGCGCGGGTTACGGCAATCCAACTTCAGCACTCGTTAATGCCACGAACCTCACCCTCTCCGGCACCTGTCCGATCAGGCTCACCGGCACGAATTATGTGGTGGGTCAGTTCCCGCTCATCAGCTACGTTGGCAGCATCGGCGATGGTGGCTTTGCCTCCATCGGCTTGTTCACCCCGCCGCCGGGAGTCACGGCCACGCTGGTGGACAATTCCGCCAATCACTCCGTTGATGTAAAAATCACCACTGCTCCGCCGCTGGGGCCGATAGCGAGGCTCAGGGCCGCTTCGGGAGCGGGCACGCTCGGTCTCTCGTGGCTGGACTTGGGGATGATTCTACAGACCAACTCCGTCGGCCTGACCAGTCCAACGAATTGGTTCCCGTATCCGGGTTCGGACTCGGTGACGAATGTGACTATTACGACTGATTCAAGCAAGACGAACGTCTTCTTCCGCCTGGTGTATCCATGAGGCAACCGGTCGAAAACAACATCGGGATTTTTAGCGGGTGGTGAGACCCGCCATAGGATGGAAGCAGGGTGCTGGTTCCGGTGTTCCGGCACCCTGCCATTTCCGGAGTATGGCAGTTTTTGAACAATTGATAGAAAGTATATGAAGCAAACAACAAAACGAAAGAATCAGGCTCGAACGGACGCCGGCTTCACGTTGATTGAACTATTGGTGGTCATTGCCATCATTGCCATTCTGGCGGCGTTGCTTTTGCCGGCGCTGGAATCAGCCAAGCATCACGCCTACAATGTGGCTTGCACCTCCAACTTGAAGCAGGACGGCGCGGCCATCTTTATGTTTGTCAACGATAACGATGACATTCTCCCAAACGGACAACCCGGCATTGACAACAATCGCGGGTTGAGTGTCGGACAGAAAGCGACGTATACTTATTCAGACAACCCCAATACGAGTGATTGGCTAGTATATTCCATCCAGCGTTATATGGGAGCGCCCAAGCCAAAAACTTCGAGCAGTTTTTTAAATGATACGAATATAATACCGGAGATGTTCTGTCCGGCCAATTCTCACTATAACACCAAGGTCGTCGCCGGCATCGCTAACTATATCTGCTACCAAATGGTGGAAGGGTCAACCACACCGAACATTGCTAATTCATACTGCGGCCTGCCGTGGCGTCCTTTTGGTTACAATAACGGACCAGGTAGTGACCCGGATCCGCACCTTTACCCCGAGAAGCTGACCGCGGTTGAGCATATAAAATCACCCTCCGAAATATGGGCAATGGTGGATGCAGATAGACAGGCGAATGCGGGAATAGGCGGTTCGGACAAATTGCCGGATAGACCGATCCACGGCAATACTCGCAACTATCTCTGGTTTGACTGGCACGTTGAACCCGAACTTGTTAGAGATTCACCCCCCAACAGATACTTTGACCCAAATCCGTGACCCGGCTTTGTTTAAGAAGC